>JBFGLX010000080.1:0-11888 GCA_041575955.1 Thermoanaerobaculia bacterium | reverse complement strand
GCCTACGTCGAGCTGCGCGACGGCCGGCGGCTGCTGCTCGAGGACACCAACGACGTCGATCACTCGATCGACGGCATCTTCGTCGAGGACCCGCGCTTCGGGCGGGTCGAGCTCGACTGGCAGACCTTCGAGCGCGTCGACTTCGAGGTGCCCGAGACCAGCGGCAGGGGCTACGACGACTACCGTCCGGCCAGGCCGCTCACCGGCAAGGTGACCGACAAGCAGGGTAAGAGCTTCACCGGCAGGATCGTCTACGACCTCGACGAGGAGGAGACCTGGGAGATGCTGCACGGCGAGATGGACGACGTCGAGTACAACATCCCCTTCGAGATGGTGCGCTCGGTGGAGCCGGCGAGCCGCGACTCGAGCTGGGTGGTGCTCAAGAACGGCCAGAAGCTCGAGCTGGAAGACACCCAGGACGTCTCCGACGACAACGCCGGCGTGCTGGTGATCGCCGACGGCGGCAAGGAGACGTACATCCGGTGGCGGGATGTGAAGATCGTGGAGTTCGATTGATCGCTTGGTGGGGAGAGGGACGCTGTTTGATTGGATCGCCCCCCTCACCCTCGCCCGCCCGCCCGGTACCCGAATCCCTCTCCCTCCCTCGCAGGGGGAGAGGGACGCCCCCACCCGGGGCCCTCTCCGGCGTTTGCTCAGTCGATCGGATAGCTGCTAGTCCTCCTGCCGGTGGGCCAGCTCGACCGAGAACGCCGGCAGGCAGATGGCGTAGTACTCGGCCTCGGCCTCGAACGGGTTGCGATAGCGGACGGTAGCGCCCGGCTCGACCCAGAGCGACTGGCCGGCCTCGAGCTCGATCTCCTCGCCGTCGATCGTGATCCGCAGGGCGCCGCGGACCATGATCGTCAGCTCGCCGAACTCCGGCGTCTGCGGCGGCTCGGACCAGTTGCCCGGCGCCACCATGTGCGCCAGGCTGAAGCTCTCGGTGCCGGTGTGGACCCGGCCGAAGAGCTCTTCGATCTTCTTGCCCCCGGGGACCGGGACCATTGTGCCTTCGGTGACGATCCGGTAGCGGCTCATGATCGCGGTGAGAAAATGCTTCGGCGTGATGCTCGAAGTGAGTCGACACTACCGCAGATGGGTACCGATCGTGGTCTGCGCGGCTCTGCTCTCGTGCGTGCCCAATCGCATGTACCGGCCGGTCTCTGTCGAACGGCTGGCCGGCTACACGATGGCGTACGTCGAGTTCGATGACCAGGGCGAGCTGTGGGCGCCGGCGCAGCTCTACCGGGCGCTCGAGGCGATTCGCGAGGCCACCACCTCCGAGGACGGAGCGATCGTCTTGCTGTTCATCCACGGCTGGAATCACAACGCGGCCGAGGGCGATCCGCACGTGCTCGGCTTCCAGTCGATTCTCGAGCAGGTGGCCGCCGAGGAGCGCAGTCAGAGCGCCAACCCCCGTCCGGTGCTCGGCGTCTATCTGGGCTGGCGCGGCAAGAACGTCCGCTTGCCGCTGATGCTGCCGTTCTCCTTCTTCAATCGCCGCGGGGGGGCCGAGCGGGTCGCCGGAACCGCCGCCACCGAGGTGATCTACCGGGTCGCGACGGCGACCAAGGAGAATCCCGCGTCGAAGGTCGTGCTGCTCGGGCACTCGTTCGGGGGCCGGATTCTCGAGCTGTCGGTGACGCAGGCGATGGTCGGCTCGGTGCTCGCCGCCGGCGACGGCGATCGGCTGTTCCCGGCCGACGCCGTGATCCTGCTCAATCCGGCCTCGCAGGCGATCCTGGCGAAGGGCTTCATCGAGACGCTCGAGCGGGAGAAGATCAGGCTCTACCGCCACGATTCGCGAGGCCGGCGCTACGAGCGGCCGCTGATCGTCTCGGTGACCTCGGAGGCCGACCGGGCGACGAGATGGCTCTTCCCGCTTGGCCTTGGCGTCAAGGGTCTGAGCAAGAAGTTCCGCACCTACGGCGGCGACAGCTGCACGCCCGTCGGCCGGCAGAAGACCTTCTACCGGCGGACCGCCGGCCACAGCAGCGTGATGCTCAGCCACACCGTCAGCGTCGCGGACACGGACCAGATGGCGCCCGAGCAGTCGGCGGCGCTCGAAGGAGGCTTCGGCAACGTCAGCGCGTCGTACGACCCGGTGAGCCAGGAGGCGCTCTTCTCGTTCGCCGGCGACCGGCAGACCTTCCACATCGCGCGCCGGCCGCGGGCGCTCAACGACTCTCCCTACTGGATCATCCGGGTGCCCGAGGAGCTGATCGCCAGCCACAACGACGTCTTCGGCGTCAACACCGTGCGACTGGTCGGCGCGATTCTGGCGGTCACCGGAGCGCTGACGCGCGACAGCCGTACCGAGCTGGTGCGTGAGGCCGGCATGCACCCGATCGAGATTGTGCCCCTGGCCGACAGCTCGGCCGTGGTGCTGGACCGGGATCGCCGGCTCTATCGGATCGCCGGCCAGGGTCCCCCGACCTCGCCGGGCTGCATCCCGCGCGACGTCGACGCCAGCGACCGGATCGGAATCGCGTTCAACGAGGCGGGCGGCCGGGTGGTGCTGAATCGGCGGCTCGAGTCCGGCGAATCGCGATGGCTGACCGAGGTGCCGTCCATCCACCTCGGCGAGCGCTTTCCCCAGCTGTACGATCGGCAGCAGCTCGCCGGCTCCGGGCGGTACCAGCTGGCGGCCCTCGACCTCGAGAACCGGCGGGTCTTCCTGGTGCCGCCCGAGGCCGGTCAGATCTACGTCGCCGATCTCGGCCAGAGCCGGCCCATGCCCGAGCCCTACGCTCGGCTCGGCGGGCTCGCATCGCTCAACGCCCTCGCGTACGACCCGGTTCACCGGCGGCTCTATTACACCGACGGCCGCTCGGGCGCGGTCTTCGCTCTCGAGGAGACGGCCGACGGCCCGCGCAGCCGGATGGTGGGCGGCGATCTCGGCCTGCCGGTGGCGATCGCGGCCGACGGCGCGCGCGATGCCCTCTACGTCGTCGACGCGAGCGGCGGCGACGTTCTGCGCTTCCGCTGCCCCGCCGAGCTGCCCTGTGACGTGCCGACGGTATTCAGCTCGGCGTCGACCCTTCGGTGGCCCTCCGAGGTGCAGGTGACCCCCGACGGCACCGTCTGGCTTGCCAGCCTCGAGAGCCAGCGGGTGGTGGCGCTGTCGCCTGCGGGAGAGCTCCTGCGCTCGATCGACCGCTGGCCCGAGCCAGTGAATTGAGTATCCTGTCACCGCTTTTTTTTGCGACGGGAGACATCTGATGCGGCGCGGCCTGATCTTGGTACTGGTTCTTTCTCTCGGGGCTCCGGCTCTCGCCGACGAACCGCCCCCGACCGGGTTCTTCGAATCGTCGGTCGCCGCCCAGCTCGCGGCCGAGGAGGTGATGCTGGCGACGCCGACGCCGGAGAAGGCTCGGCGCTGGCTGGCGCACCTGACCGAGGAGGCCCACGTGGCCGGGACCGAGCAGGAGCGGAAGGTCGCCGAGTACGTGCGCGATCGGCTCGAGGAGTTCGGGCTCGAGACCGAGATCGTCCGTTACGAGGTCTTCCTGAATCATCCCAAGGCGGTGTCGCTGCGGCTGGTCGCGCCGGTCGCCGAAGAGCTCAGCCTGATGGAGGACTTCCTCGAGGTCGACAAGGACTCGGCGGCGCACGGCGTGTTCCCGGGGTTCCACGGCTACGGCGCCTCGGGCACCGCCTCGGGCCAGGTCGTCTACGCCAACTACGGCACGCCCGAGGACTTCAAGAAGCTCGAGGAGATGGACATCTCGGTGGCCGGACGGATCGTGCTGGCGCGCTACGGCTCGGTGTTCCGGGGGCTCAAGGTCCGCGAAGCCGAGCAGCGCGGGGCGGCGGGCGTGGTCCTCTATTCGGACCCGGCCGACGACGGCTACATGAAAGGCGACGTCTACCCCGACGGGCCGATGCGCCATCCGTCGGCGATCCAGCGCGGCTCGGTGCAGTTCCTGTCGGTCCAGCCGGGCGACCCGAGCACCCCCGGCTACCCGTCGCGCGATGGCGCGAAACGCTTGAGCCGCGCCGAGATGACGACCGTGCCGCGGATCCCGTCGCTGCCGATCGGCTACCGCGAAGCCGAAAAGATCCTGCGCTCGCTCGGCGGCGAGCGGGTGCCGGACGAGTGGCAGGGCGGCCTGCCGTTCTCCTACCACGTCGGCCCGGGCGGCTCCGCGGTCGAGATGTCGGTCGAGATGGACGAGGGGCTGAAGCCGATCTTCAACGTCTTCGGCTACGTCCGTGGCGCGCGCGCGCCGGAGCGCACAGTGATCCTCGGCAATCACCGCGACGCCTGGACGCACGGCGCGGTCGATCCGAACTCGGGCACCGCCGCCTGGCTGGAGACGGCGCGGGCGGTGGCGGCGGCGGTCGAGTCGGGCTGGCGGCCGGCGCGCACGATCGTCTTCGCGAGCTGGGACGCCGAGGAGTACGGCCTGGTCGGCTCGGTGGAGTGGGGCGAGGACGAGGCGGCCGAGCTCGCGGCCGGCAACGTCGCCTACCTGAATCTCGACAGCGCGGTCACCGGTCCGGAGTTCAACGTCGGCGGCACGCCGTCGCTGCGCGAGATCGTCCGCGAGTCGATCGCCCGGGTGCCGGAGCCGCAGAAAGGCGGCACGGTGGGCGAGGCCTGGGAGCAGCGGCTGCGCGGCGAGTGGGCGAAGAGCGCGCCGGTCGATCTCGACCGGCCGGACGCCGAGTTCGAGCTTCACCTCGCGCAGCTCGGCTCGGGCTCCGACTACACGGTGTTCCTCGACCACCTGGGCATCCCGTCGATCAGCTTCGGCTTCAGCGGCAAGTACGGCGTCTACCACTCGATCTACGACAACTTCCGCTGGATGGAGCGCTACGGCGACCCCGGCTTCGTCTACCACGTGGCGGCGGCGCGCTTCTACGGCACGATCGCGATGCGCCTGGCCGGCGCCGACGTCCTGCCGCTCCGCTACGGCTCGTACGCGCGGGCGCTGGGCGACCAGCTCGACGAGCTGCGGCGCGACCTGGTTCGCAAGCGGCGCCAGGCCGAGAGCGGCGGCGCCGGTGACGCACAGGCGGGCGCCGTCCCGAGCGCCGACTTCGGCCCCGTCCTGAGCGCCCTCGAGGAGCTCGGCCGGGCCGGCGACGAGCTCGACCGCGCCCTGGACGGGATCGTCGCCCGCGGCGACTCCTCGGCGGCGGCGGCGGTCGAAGCCGCCCTGGTGGCGATCGAGCGCGCGCTCCTGTCCGAGGACGGCCTGCCCGGACGGCCCTGGTTCCGGAACCTGATCTACGCCCCCGGCCTGACCACCGGCTACGCGCCGTGGCCTTTCCCGGAGCTGCGCCAGGCGGTCGAAGAGGGCGACGCGGCACTGTTCGAGCGCGGCTCGCGGCGGGTGGTGGCGGCGCTCGCCGAGATGAGCCGCCGGCTGGCGAGCACGGCGGCCGCCGCCGGGTCGCCGAATTGATCTCGCGACCGGCGTCGCTCTGGGCGCAGGCCGCCGTGGTCGCGGGCCTGGCGCTGGTGATCGCGGCTCGTCACTGGGTGCACGCGATCGCTTCGATCCCGTTGAACGACGAGATCTCCTACATGCGCGCGATCGACTTCGTGCTCGCCGGCCGATCGCCGTACACCCGCGGCAACTACCTCTACCCGCCGCTCCTGGCGGTGGTGGGCGCGGGCATCGTCGACCGCCTGGGCGCGGCGCCCTTCCTCTGGCTGCTGCGCGCCCTGTCGTATCTGGGGCTGGCGGCAACCGTCTGGATCGGCCTGATCGCCGTGCCCTGGCGGCGCTGGTTCCTGCCCGCTGCGGTCGCGTTCGTCTGCCTGGCGCCGGCGGTGACCTACTCGATCGAGCTCCACAACATCTCGCCGCTGATCGCCGGCACCACCCTGGTCGCGCTCTGGGTCTGGCCGCGGCTGCCGGTGACCGCCGGAGTCCTCCTGGGACTCGGCGCGGTGATCAAGCCGATGGTCTTCCTGGTGCCGTTCCTGCTGCTATTGCACCGGCCGCGGGCGGGCGGCTTCCGGCACCGGATCGCCGGGAGCGTCGGCCTCGCGGTCACGGCGCTCCTGCTCTGGCTGCCGCCCTATCTCCACGACATGTTCGCGCTCGCCTCGAAGACGGCGACCATCCCGCGCTCGGTCTCGTTCCACCGGCTGGCCTACCTCGCCGGCTGGGAGCAGGGCGCGCTCTGGGTGTCGGCGGCGATCGCGGTCGTGGCCGTGATCGTCGTGCGCCGCCTCGAGCTCGGCCGGCTCGAGATCCTGGTCGTCGCGGTCATCGCTTCGCTGATGGCGACGCCGGTCCTGTGGAGCCACACCCTGGTGCTCTCGATTCCGGTGCAGACGATGGTCCTCGAGCGCCTCTATCGCCGGCGGCAGGAAGGCCGGCTGCGCTTCCGGTTCGAGCCGGTGTTCGTGATTCTCGCGGTGGCGGCGATCCAGCTCGCAGCCGGCGCCAGCAGCGTCGACGACCAGGGCTCGGCGTTCCAGGTCTACAGCACGCTGCCGATCGCCGTCGCGCCGCTCGTGCTGGCCGTCTACCTGATGCGGACCGGGGGCTATCCGGACCCGGCGCGGGCTAGTCGCTGAGCTCGCGCAGGATCTTCCATTCGCCGTCCTGCCGCTCCAAAACCAGGGTCTTGCGCACGGTGTCGCCGTAGGTGTTGGAGCGGTAGGCCTGCGCGAAGCGGACGGACGCTTCATCGGGGCCGACCATCCTTGCGTCGATGTCGGTCAGCTTGATCTCGATGAAGCTCGGCGCCGCCAGCCGCTGCCGCCGCTGCTCGGCCCACTCGGCGCGGCTCGCGCCGTCGGCCGGCTCGAAGCTCTCGGAGTAGAACGCCAGATAGTCGTCGACCCGCTGGTCGGACCAGGCGCGTGCCCACTCGAGCGCCAGCGCCCGCAGGTCGATCAGCTCGGCGGCGGGACGGTCGGCGAGCGTCGCGGCTGCCGAATCGGCCGCGGCTTCCGGATCGGTCGCGGCGAAGGGGCTCACCACGGCGACCTCGGGATCGGGGGTAGCCGGAGGGGCCGGGGCCACGACGATCTCTCCTGCCAGCCGGGACCCCTGCAGCGGCTTTTCGGCCGCCTGCAGCTGCGCCTCGAGGCTCTCCAGGCGCTCGCGCACGAGCCGCAGCTCCCCGGTCGCATCGGCCGAGTCGCTCAGCCGCTCGCGCAGGTCGGCATTGGCCTGCCGCGCGGCCTCCAGCTCGCCGCGCAGGAGGTCGAGCGCCGCCTCGCTGCTGCCGAGCTCGTCGCGGGCGTCCGCCGCGTCCGCCAGCCGCTTCTCCAGGCCCCGGTTGACTCTCTCCGATGCCTCCAGCGCTGCTCTCGTCTCGGTGAGGCGATCGTTGAGCTCGGCGACCCGGGCGCTCGTCGCCGCCGCTTCCGCCTGGGCCTCTTCAGCGGCCGCGAGACCCTCTTCGAGCGCCCGCGCCGCGAGCCGTGTCCCCTCGAGCTCGCGCCGCGCCTCCTGGAGCTCGGCGGCGAGCCGGCCGGCCTCGGCGCGACTGGCCTCCAGCTCGCCCGCCAGCCCGGAGGCCACGGCATCGGTCTCGGAGTGCTGGGCCGCGGCGCGGGCCGCCGCGGTGCGGGCCGTCTCCAGGTCGGCCTCGAGCCGCGCCCGCCGGGAGCTCAGGTCCTCGAGGCGGCCGGCCAGATCGGCCGCTCGCGTGTCCGCTTCGTCGGCCGCCGCGCGCGCGGCCTCGAGCTCGAGCCGGAGCCGCTCCCGTTCGGCACCGGTCGTGGCGAGCTCGGCCCGGGCGGCCTCGAGCGCCTGAACCTCGGCCGGCGTCGCCGGCGAAGCTTCGATGAACTCGCGCGCCAGCCAGCCTTCGGTGCCGCTCTCGAGGCGCGCGCGCGCCCACTCGGCGCCGAGCTCCAGCAGGGTTACGCGCGTCGCTGGCGGCAGGCAGTCGAGGGGCTCACCGTCGCTCGGCGCGGCCCGCAGGTTGAGGCAGGGGCTGACGCTGCCGCGGACGACGAAGGTCGAGCCGCCGAGCTCCAGCGCCTCCTGGGCCGCCTCGAGACGCGCAGCGGCGTCGGCTGCTGCGGTTTCCGCTCGCTCCAGCCGCGCGCGCAGGTCCGACGCCTCCTGCCGCTCGGCTTCGAGCCGGGCCTCGAGCTCGCCGGCTCGCTGCTTGGCGCCGGCGGCCTCTGCGTCGGTGGCTTCGACCTGCTCCCGCAGCGTCTGGAGCTCGCCGTCGAGCTCGTTCGCGCGCTGATCGGCCGCGGCGATCTCGCCGGTGGCGCGCTCGGCCTCGGCGCGCATCTCTTCGAGCCGGGCCTCGAGCTCGCCGGCCCGCTGCTTGGCGCCGGCGGCCTCGACGTTGGCGGCTTCCGCCTGCGCCCGCAGGGACCCGATCTCGCCGTCGAGCTCGGCCGCGCGCTGGCTGGCCGCGGCGCTCTCGCTGTCGGCGCGTTCGACCTCGGCGCGCATCGCCTCGACTCGAGTCTCGAGCTCTCCGACCCGGTTCCGCGAGGCGTTGCTCTCGGCGTTGGCGGTTTCGGCCTGCGCCCGCAGCGATCGGATCTGTCCCTCGAGCTCCGCGGTGCGCCTGCCGGCGCCGGCGATCTCGCTCTCGGATCTCTCGGCCTGGGAGCGCAGCGATTCGAGCTCGGCTTCGAGCTCGGCTGTGCGCTGCTCGAAACCGGCCTTCTCGGCCTCGCTCCGCGACTGGCGCTCGGCGCGTTCGGAGCGCTCGGCCTGAAGCTCGGCGCGCGCCGCTGCGAGCTCGCCACGGGCTCTTTCGAGCTCCGCCTGTGCGCGCTCGAGCTCGATCCGCATGGCGCCCTCGGCGGCGGCGGTCTCGCGCAGGGCGCTCAACTCGGTGCTCGAAGCCGCGAGCGAGGCGCTCAGGCGCTCGACCTCGGCCTCGGAGTCGCCCAGGCGCTGGAGCAGGCTCGCGCGCTCCCGCTCGGCGGCAATCGCCCGCTCGCGCAGCCCGGCCTCGGTGGCCGCGGACTGCTCGAGGCTGGCTCGCGCCTCGCCGAGCTCGGCCTCGAGCCCGGCGCCGGCCTCGACCGCTGCCCGCAGCCGCGCCAGCTCCTCGGCGTCGGCCGCGGCGCGCTCCCGCTCGCCCTCGAGCTCCGCCGCCAGCTCGGCGGCACGCGCGTCGGCCGCGCGGAGCTCGCCTTCGAGCTCGCTCCTCTCCGTCGCCGCCTGCCCCAGGGCGGCGACCTCGCCCCGGGCGGCCTCGAGCTGCTCGCGCAGCCGTTCGGTCTCGGCCCCGGCCGCCGCGAGCTCACCCTGCAGGCGCTCCGAGTCCTGGCCGGAGAGCTCCAGGGCCTCTCTCAGGCTCGCCAGCTCGCTCTCCGCCGCCGCTCGCCCGGCGCGCGCTTCGTCAGCTGCCGGACCCAGCCGGGCCAGCTCGTCCCGCTCGGCGGACAGCGCGCCGAGCCGCTGCCGGAGCTCGTCGGTGGCGGCCGCCGCGGCCGTCGCCCGCTCGGTGGAGCTCTCGAGCTCGGCGGCCAGGGCTTCCTTCTCGGCGGTCAGCTGCTCGAGCCGCGCCGCCAGGCGCTGGCGCTCCGAGTCGACGTCCGTGCCGGCGCTCTGGATCTCGACCAGGCGCGCGCTGAGCCTCTGCTGCGCGTCCCAGGCGCGCTCGAGATTCGCCTGCGCGGTTTCGGCCGCTTCGCGCAGCTCGAGGTTCTCCTCGCGCAGCGCGCCCAGCTCGGAGCTGATGCGGTCCAGCCGATCCCGGAGCCCCCGTTCACCCGGCGAGCTCGGCTGGGCGGGCGCCGGCTCGAGGAAGTCGAAGCTGGCCCAGGCGTCGAGCCGGTCATCGACGCGCACGCGGCCCCAGCTGCCGTCGAGGCCCAAGACGATCAGACGGGTGCCGGGGGCGACGCAGTCGACCTGCTCGCCGTCGGGGGCCGAGCGCAGCACGAGACAGGGGCGGGCGCGCTCCGCCACCGCATAGGCGGGGTTGCCGAGCGCCAGGGCGTCGCGCTCGGCCCGCAGGTGCTCGAGCTCGCGCGCCAGCTCGCCCTCGGTTGCGGGGTCTGCCAGTGGCGCCTGCACGTCGGGCCGCGGTCGGGCGGCTTCGGGGCTCGCCGGCCCGGCCGGCTCTGGTTCGTCGAGGGGCCCAGCGGCGGGCTCGGGCTCCGCCGCCGGACGCGGGTCCACCGGCGAGATGAGTGCCAGCAGCGCGCTGCCGGACGGCCGAACCGAGGCCCGGAGTCGCTCGCGGGCGACCACCGAGACCAGAACGTAGGGCTCGAGCCGGTCGGCGACCGGCTGGACCCGGACCTCGGCTACCGGTCCCTGCTCGGGCTCCAGATCGGGGATCTCCGCCTCGATCACGCTGCCGGGCAGCCGTAGCACGAAGCCGCCGCTGGGGTCGTAGCGGATGGTCCAGCGCGGTGGCGCGCTCGCGTCGATCTCGAGCTCGGCGCCGCTGGCGGTCTGGCGCAGGCTGACCGAGCGGATGCCGACGGTCTCGACGGCCGCTTCCGGAGCCTCCTGGGCGGCGACGCTCGCGGCCAGAAAGGCGAGCCCGAGCGGAAGCAGAATGTTGAGAATCCTGCTCGGCACCCTGTAGACGTGATCGATGGCCGGACGGGCCGCTCCGAAGGCTCCCAAGAGACGGTGGGAGCTTATCATCCGGATCTCGCTCAGTCGGTAGCCCGGCGGGTCGGGAGTGGGGGCCTCGGATCCGGGGCGTCGAGAGCGAGCGTCTCTCACCGGCCGACGCGGGAGACCAACGATCGGAGCGCGTCCCCGGGCCGAGGCCCGACTCCCGACCACCGGGCGGGTCGGTCGTCAGTCTTCGGTCGGGGTCGGCGGATCGGTGGAGTAGTCGTAGAAGCCGCGGCCGGTCTTGCGGCCGAGGTCGCCGCGCTCGACCCGCGCCGCCAGCGAGCGCGGCGGGGCGTCCTCGGAGCGCCCGGTGCGGGCGAAGATCTCCTGGCGGGCGTTGTAGCCGATGTCGAGCCCGGAGAAGTCCGAGAGCTGAAAGGGGCCGAGCGGATGGTTGAGGCCCAGCCGGCAGGCGGTGTCGATGTCCTCGAACGAGGCGACGCCGCTCTCCAGCAGATGGTAGGCCTCGTCGACGATCGCGCGCAGGACGCGGTTGACCAGGAAGCCGGGCAGCTCCTTGTGCAGCAGGACGGGGTGCTTGCCCATGCGGCGCGCGAGCCCGCTGGCGGCCGCCACCGTCGTCTCGGCGGTCGCCTCGCCCTTGACCACCTCCACCAGCCGCATCACCAGCGGTGGAAAAAAGAAATGCATGTTGCACACGCGGTCGGGGCGGCCGGTGGCGTCGGCGATCTGGGAGCTCATGAGGTAGGAGCTGTTGGTGGCCAGGATGGCGTGCTCCGGCGCGTTGCCGTCGAGCTCCGCGAACACCGCGCGCTTGACCTCGAGCCGCTCGGTGACCGCCTCGATGACGAAGTCGGCGCCGGTCGCGGCCGCCGCCAGGTCGGTGGTCGTGGTCAGCCGGTCGAAAGCGGCGGCCATCTCCTCGGCGCCCAGCTTGCCCTTGTCCACCCGGCGCTGGACGTGCTTGCGGTTGCCGGCCAGCGCGGCTGCGAGCTGGTCGTCGGAGATGTCGTGGAGCCGGGTCTCGAGGCCGGCGAGGGCGCCCAGCATGGCGATCTGCGAGCCCATCTGGCCGGCGCCGGTCACGCACAGGGTCTGGATGTCGGATGCGTTCATCGGCGCGAGCATACCGCTCGCGGACCTCGTCAAGTCTCCACGGCACAGTGCCGGGCGGTGGCGTCCCTCTCCCCCCGCGAGAAAGGGAGAGGGATCGAGGGAGAGGGGGGCGATCCGTCGAACGGCGTCCCTCTCTCCCCGCGAGGGTGAGAGAGCGAGTCGGGCTCGGATCCCGCCATGGACGGCACCGAGCTCGCCGCCGCCCTGAAGCTGAAGCCGCTGCCGGTCGAGGGCGGCCTCTTCCGCCAGAGCTACGTCGCCGGGGAGACGATCGCCGCG
>JBFGLX010000079.1:0-12044 GCA_041575955.1 Thermoanaerobaculia bacterium | reverse complement strand
TGCTCGGAGATGCCCAGACGCTCGCTCACCGTGGCGAGCGACAGCTTGAGGACCGACACCTTCATCCACGGCTTGCCGCCCAGCCGGATGCGCCCGCGGCTCGCCTGCGGGCTGCCGTAGAAGCCGATCGGCAGGTCGTTCGAGCCGATCAGCGGCAGCAGGTCCTCGATCTTCTCGATCGTCTCCCGCTCCCGGTCGCTCAACCCCTCGCGCGGCACCTCGGACAGGTTGACGATCAGCTCGAGGCCGATCTCGCCATGGTCGATCTCGGCGCGGATCTGCTGGGCCAGCTCGAGCACGCGCCGGCCTTGCGCGTGGCGGGCCAGCCCGGCGATCGCCAGGTCCCTCAGGTCGCTCTCGTGCAGCCGCAGCCGGATCTCCTCGGGCTGCGACCGGCCGCGCTTGCGGGCGGCGCGCACCTCGGGGAACCGCTTGGCGATCCGCTTCTCGGCCAGGGGCGCCTCCTGCATCAGCGACATCGCCGGCGGTTCGGCGCCGAAGGGCGAGCTCGGCAGACCCACCAGGCCGCCCTTGACCAGCAGGAACACCGTCGCCCCCACGGCGAAGCCGAGCAACAGCAGGAGCAGAGCCGAGCGCCAGTTCATTCGAAATCTCCGAGGCGCTACACGATAGCAGGCAAAATGGTTCACAGACGTCCCCGATTCTCTGGCGTAGGCTGTTGGAGCCATGCCTCGCACGCTGCGCCAGCTGGTCGCCTGCCCTGGATGCTCGCTCCAGTACGACGCCACCGAGCTCGCGCCGGGCGATCGCTTCCACTGCGGCTGCGGCGAGCTGGTGCGGGTGCCCGAGGTTCGAGCTCACGAGGCCGCGGTGGTCCGCTGCTCTTCGTGCGGGGGGCCACGCCAGGATGGGGCCCCGAAGTGCACGTTCTGCGATTCGGCCTTCACCCTGCACGAGCGCGACCTGCACACGATCTGTCCGCGCTGCACGGCGCGCATCAGCGACCGCGCCCGCTACTGTCACGCCTGCGGGATGACCATCGCGCCCCAGGCGAGTGCCGGCAGCCGCACCGAGTTCGCCTGTCCGGCCTGCACCAACGGGCACAAGCTTCAGTCGCGTCCGCTCGATCGGCGTGAGCTGTCGGTGCTGGAGTGCGGCTCCTGCGCCGGACTCTGGGTCGGCAACGAGGTGTTCGAGCGGCTGGCGGCCAACGCCGAGGAGGTCCGAGCGGCGGTCGCCGCCTTGGGCGCCGGCAACCCGGCGGCGGCCCTGCCGATCGCGCCGATCGACGCGGAACAGCGCCTCTACCGACCGTGCCCGATCTGCGGCTCGCTCATGCATCGGCGCAACTACGGACGCAAGAGCGGCGTGATCGTCGATACCTGCCGCGGCCACGGCGTCTGGTTCGACGACGGCGAGCTGGCCCGGATTCTCGGCTGGCTCCAGAGCGGCGGCGCGCGACGCGCCAATCTCGAAGTCGACCTCGAGCGCCGCCGGGTCGATCGCCACACCGGGCTCTACGGTCCGAAGGCCGAGCCGCCGGTGCTGGCGCGCGAGCGGCGGACCCTGGCCGACGTGGTCGCGCCGGTCATCGACTTCCTCGGCCACTTCATCTAGCTCGACCTCTCACCCGCCTTCGCCCCGAAGGCCGCGCGGCTGAAAGCGCCCGCCGCCGTGCAACCGGACGGCCTGGCCCGCCGAATGGAAGAGCGAGTGCGGCCGAACGGCTGAAGCAGCCCGGCCACCAAGCAAACCTCTCAACCAGCAGATTGGAGACGTAGTCCATGAGAACCCGCACGACCTTTGCCACCACCCTCGCAGCGATCCTGATCGCCGCCACCGCGTTCGCCGGTAGCCACTCGCCGATGCCACAGTCCGACATCGTCGACACCGCGGTCGCCAACGGCTCCTTCACCACGCTCGCCGCCGCCCTCGAGGCCGCCGGCCTGATCGACGCCCTCAAGGGCGAAGGTCCGTTCACGGTCTTCGCGCCGAATGACGATGCCTTCGCCAAGCTGCCCGAGGGCACGGTAGACAATCTCCTCAAGCCCGAGAACAAGGATCAGCTGGTCTCGGTCCTCACCTACCACGTCGTGCCCGGCAGCTACGGCAGCGGCGCGGTGGTGTCGATGAGCGCAGCCGACACGCTGCAGGGTGGCAGCCTATCCATCACCACCGAAGACGGCGCCGTCAAGATCAACAACGCCACGGTCGTCCAGGCTGACGTGAGCGCTTCGAACGGCCTGATCCACGTGATCGACACCGTTCTCCTGCCTTAGTTACCGCCGGCGCGATCGCCGCGGGGCTTCCCGGCCCCGCGGCGTCCGTTCTACTATGCCCTGATATGACGACTGCCCCGGCGGACGGAAGTGCCTCGGTATTGGAACGCATCGCCGCCGGTGAGCCGAACGCCATCCAAGAGTGCATAGATCAGTACTCGGGCCTGGTCTGGTCGATCGCCCGGAGCATGATGCGCACCGCAGCCGACGCCGAGGACGCGGTCCAGGAGATATTCCTGTCGCTCTGGAAGAACGCGGCCACGTTCGACTCCGGCAAGTCATCCGAGAAATCCTTCATCGCCATGGTGGCCCGCCGCAGGTTGATCGACATCCTGCGCAAGGCCGGGCGGCGGCCGAAGCTCGTGGCCCTGCCCGAGAACGGTTTCGATCCACCCAGCGACGACCACCTGGCTACTCAGCGCGGCGCGGAGGCGATGGTCGCCAAGCGTCTGCTGGGCGAGCTCCGGCCGGAGCAGCAGCAGGTGATCAAGCTTTCCGTCTACCAGGGCATGTCGCACAGCGAGATCGCCGACGCCACGGCGATCCCCATCGGAACCGTCAAGTCGCACATCTGGAGGGGCCTCAACCTGGTCCGCAGCCGCATCGAAGAGATCGACCGGGCAGCGGGTGACGCCACCACATGAACGCCGGCCACGAACGACTGTTCGAGCTGCTCGCCTCGAGGGCAACCGAGGGGCTGTCGGCGAGCGACTCCCAACGCCTCGAAAGCCTGCTCGAGGAGTCGCCGCAGGTGGACGCCGAGGGCTTCGACCGGGCGGCGGCCGCCGTCCACCTGGCCCTGCTGGGTCCGGAGATGCCGGTGCCGGAGGCGCTCAAATGGAAGCTCGCGGCCGCCAGTCGCGAGCTGGTCGCGTCCCGGCATCAAGTCGAGGCCGACGCCGCTCCCCGGCGGCCGGCTGATCGACCGACCCCCGGACGGCCAGGCGCCTTTGGCTGGTGGGCCGCCGCGGCCGCGCTGGTACTGGCGCTCGCCGGCTGGTGGCCGCGCCTCTTCACAGCGACCGAGAAGACGCTCGACGAGGGCCGAACGGCCCGTCTCCCGGTCGAAAGCCTGGCCCGGGACCCGGCCACCCTGCGCGTGGCCTGGACCGCCACCGAAGACGCCACCGCCGTCGAGGCCTCCGGAGAGGTCCTCTGGAATGGCGAGCGCCAGGCCGGCTACATGCGCATTGCCGGACTGGCCAGAAACGACCCGAAGCAGTACCAGTATCAGCTCTGGATCTTCGACCGTGCCCGGGACGAGCGCTTTCCGGTCGACGGCGGAGTCTTCGACATGCCTGCCGAAGGCGGCGAGGTGCTGGTGCCGATCGACGCCAAGATCGCCGTCGGCGAGCCCTACCTGTTCGCGATCACGGTCGAGCGCCCGGGAGGCGTCGTGGTCTCGACCCGCGAGCGCATCGCCCTGCTCGCCAAGGCCGGCTGACCCGGCCGCCCGGGCCCTACCAGTCGACCGGCAGCCGCACCCGGCGGCCCTCGCCATCGCGGTAGACCAGGTAGCCCATCCGGCGGCCGAACAGGTAGAGGTCGCGCAGCACCTCGACGTCCTTGCGGCAGTAGTCCTCGACCAGGTCGAGCCGCCCTTCGCGCACCCACTGCAGGCTCTCGAGGCCGTCGGCCGACTTGCTGTCGCCGAGCGTCTCTTCGGCGAGCTGCGCGAGCCCGACCCGGCGGCCGAGGCCCCGGTGCACCTCCTCGAGCAGGTCGAGGGTCGGCAGGCGGCGCACGTAGTCGATGCCGGTGTACCCGTTGAGCACCGCGTAGTCGAACTTCTTGACGTTGAAGCCGATCACCAGGTCGGCCGCCTCGAGGCGCGCGATCAGCTCCGCCACCCGGTCCTCGCCGAAGACCTCGAAGCGGCCCTCCTCGAGGTGGAGCACCACGCCGATCGCCATCCGCATCCGGTAGGCCTTGCCCCAGCCGCCCACCTCGGCCGCCGAGCGATGGGTCTCGAGATCGAACAGCACGCTGTTTTGGACCGCGCTTGGAGTCGCCGGACGCCGGATCGGGGCCGGCGGAACCGCGACCGGAGTCGGAGACGCAGTCGCGGCCGGGGCCCGGTTCGCCTCGCGACGCGCCCCTGAAGAAATCTCGCCCGAAGCCGAGGTCTCGTCCGCGCGGCGCAGGGGTTTTGGTTCGGGCTCGTCGAGATAGGACCAGAACGCCCACTCGCTGTCCCGCCGCTCACGATCGTGCGGGCGGGGCTCGACCCCGCCCGCGCGCTCGGAAGGCGCGGGGCCCTCCCCTACGTCTGGAGCGCGTCGGGAAGGTGCCAGATCCTCCCCTGCGTTGCCGGTCGGATCGCTCTCCTGCGACCCGATCCGGCCGCGCTCGTCGAAGCGCCGGGCCCCCGGCGGCTCGAGCGCCGGCCCCCGATCGGGCTCGATCGCCGCCATCTCGGGCGCCACGACCTCCTCGACCGCCGCCTCCCTGCCCAGGAGAATCTTCAGCAGCTGGGCCGCGCCGGCCTTGTCGAGCGGCCGGTTGCCGTTGCCGCACTTCGGCGACTGCACGCACGACGGGCAGCCGTCGTCGCACGCGCAGCCCTCGAGCAGCCCGAGCACGCGCTCGAGCAGCTTCGGCAGGTCCCGATAGCCGCGCGCCGCGATGCCGACGCCACCGGGATGGCCGTCGTAGATGAACACGCAGCCGCAGCGGGTCTGCGGATGCCGTGGCAGCGAGATGCCGCCGATGTCCCCGCGGTCGCACAGGGCGTGCAGCGGAAAGAGCGAGATCGCCGCGTGCTCGGCGGCGTGCAGCGAGCCCATGAAGTGCCGCTCCCGCTCGTCGAGGGTCTGCTCGATCGCCCGTGGCGCCAGCCACCAGAGGCCGACCGTCTCGTAGCGCACCGGCGGCAGGTCGAGCGCCTGCTGGTCGAGCACCGCCTGGCCCTGGATCTTCTTGCGCTGAAACCCCACCACCCGTTCCGACACCAGCAGGCGGCCGAGGCGCGCCTCGAGCGGCCCGTGCCGCTGCTCGTCGAGCACTTCCCGGATCTCGGTCTCCTTCTCGGTCAGCGGGGTCGTGAAATAGTCGACCCGCACCGGCTCGGCGTGCACCCGGGCGCCGTCGAGATCGAGCTCGCGCACCAGGTACTGGCGGCCCTGATGCAGGTAGATCGCCCCCGGATGGCACTCGTGTAGTACGCGGACCCCGTCCACCGTGCCGATCACCCGGCGGCTCGCGCGGTCGATGATGGTCGAGCTCGCCCCGGTCCCGCGCAGGCTCACGCCGCGCTGCGGCCGGCGCTCGCGCGCGTAGATCTCGGCGCCGTCGGCCGACTCCACCAGTTCGCTCTCGCGCAGGAGCTCGCCGACCACCGGCGCGTGCTCGGACAGATAGCTCCGGTCGCGCTCGCGCGACAGCGGGTCCTCGGCGGCCGCGCACACCAGGTGCCTGCGCGAGATCGGCTCGTTGCGCGGATCGACCACCAGCTGCTCGCAGGCGGCGCCCACGAACTCGTCGGGGTGGTCGAGCAGGTACTGGTCGAGCGCGTCGGGCAGGGCGACCAGGGCGGTGATCGACTCGCGGCCGGCGCGGCCGACCCGGCCCGAGCGCTGCCAGGTGGCCATGATGCTCCCCGGGTAGCCGACCAGGACGCAGGCGTCGAGCCCGCCGACGTCGATGCCCATCTCCAGCGCCGAGGTCGAGATGACGCCGTCGAGCGTGCCCTCGAAGAGCTGGCGCTCGATGTCGCGGCGCTCTTCGGCCAGAAAGCCCGACCGGTAGCAGCCCACCCGGCGGGCGAGCGCCGGATCCTGCTGCCGCAGCCACTGGTAGAGCAGCTCGGTGATGCGCCGGGCCTTGGTGAAGACGATGGTCTTGAGCCCCGCGCCGAGCAGCCGGACCAGGAGGTCGAGCGCCAGCGTGTAGGGACTCGTCGCCGGCTGCATGAGCAGGAAGTGGCGCCCTTCGCGCGGCGCGCCCGACTCCGCGATCCACTCGAACGAGCGGCCGGTCAGCTCGCGGGCGAACTCGCCCGCGTTCGCCGCCGTCGCCGACGACGCGATCAGAACCGGGCTCGATCCCTGCGCGCGGCAGAGCCGGAAGAGCCGCTCGAGCACGTGATGGAAGTGGCTGCCGAAGATGCCGCGGTAGGTGTGCAGCTCGTCGAGCACCACCCAGCTCAGGTCGCGCAGGAACGGCGCCCAGCCCTGCCAGTAGCCGAGCATGCCGAGGTGCAGCATGTCGGGGTTGGAGATCACCACCCGCGGCGGCGCCTTCTTGATCTGCTCGCGCGCCGAGCGCGGGGTGTCGCCGTCGTAGATCTCGCAGCCGAAGCCGTCCCGGCCGCCCAGGCCGGCGACCTCGACCAGGCCGGCGAACTTGGCCCGCTGGTCCTGTCCCAGCGCCTTGAGCGGATAGAGGAAGAGCGCGTGGCCGGGCTCGCCGCGCACGGCCCGCTCGAGCACCGGCAGCTGGAAGATCAGCGACTTGCCCGAGGCCGTCGGCGTGGTCACCAGGACGTCGCGGCCCCGGCGCGCCGCTCCCAGGCCCGCGACCTGATGGCTCCAGAGCCGCTCGACGCCGCGCGCCGCCAGCCCTTCGGCGAGCGGCGCCGGCAGCGCCGGGTCGAGCTCGCCGTAGACGGGCGTCGCCGGCGGCAGGTAGAGCGAGTGCTTGAGCTGCGGTCCCAGCTCCCGATCCGCTTGCAGCGCTTCGACGATCGTCGCCGCGCGCTCGACTCCGATTCCCGCCATCCGCCCTCAGTATCCAGCTTCGAGGCTCGATCGTCCAGGGTCGCCGTGTGATAAACAACGCCCCGATGCCGTTCGCTCCGTGCCGGAAGCTCGCTCTGACCGCGCTCCTGGCCCTGGCCTGCTCGGGCGCCGCCGACGGTGACGGCGCGGCGGGCGAAGCCGCCGGGAATCCGGTCGCCCTGGTGATCCACGGCGGCGCCGGTATGCTGCTGCGCGCCGACTTCTCGGCCGAGCGCGAAGCCGAGTATCGAGCGGCGCTGACCGCGGCGCTCGAGGCGGGTCGCACCGTCCTCGAGCGGGGCGGCAGCGCCCTCGACGCCGTCGAGACGGTCATCCGGCAGATGGAGGACGATCCGCTCTTCAACGCCGGCCGCGGGGCGGTCTTCACCGCCGACGGCCGCAACGAGCTCGACGCCTCGATCATGGACGGAGCGACCGGCCTCGCCGGCGCGGTCGCCGGGGTGACCACGGTGCGGCACCCGATCAGCGCCGCGCGCGCGGTCATGGAGCGGACCGAGCACGTCCTGCTCGCCGGCGGCGGCGCCGAGGAGTTCGCCCGCACCCAGGGGCTCGAGATGGTCGAGCCGAAGTTCTTCTGGACCGAGCGGCGCTGGCAGGCGCTCGAGCGCGCCCGCGAGAAGGCGCGGGTGGGCGACGGCGAGAGCTCCGGCACGAGCGGCGCCGGGGCCGCGTTCGGCACGGTCGGCGCAGTGGCGCTCGACCGCCGGGGACGGATCGCGGCCGGCACCTCGACCGGCGGCATGACCAACAAGAAGCACGGCCGCATCGGCGACTCGCCGATCATCGGCGCCGGCACCTACGCCCGCGCCGGGTGCGGCGTCTCCGCCACCGGCCACGGCGAGTACTTCATCCGCCACGCCGTCGCGTTCGACATCTGCGCCCGGCTGAGCGGCGGCGCGACCGTCCGGGAGGCCGCGGATCAGCTCATCCACGGCGTCCTGGACGAAGCGGGCGGCAGCGGCGGGGTCATCGTTCTCGACGGCGCCGGCAACGCCGCCCTGGTCTTCAACACCGACGGTATGTACCGCGGCGCCCTGCTCGCCGGCGGCGAGCCGCGCGTCGCGATCTTCAAAGACGACTGACGACACTGATCTAGAGGAAAGGACACCACCATGCCCGTTCGCAACGCATCCGCCCGCTGGCAGGGCACGCTCAAGGAAGGCTCCGGCACCATGAAGATGGGCAGCGGCGCCTACGAGGGGAAGTACTCGTTCGGCACCCGCTTCCAGGAAGATCCCGGGACCAACCCCGAGGAGCTGATCGCCGCCGCCCACGCCGGCTGCTTCTCGATGGCGCTCAGCGGCGCCCTCGGCCGGGCGGGCTTCTCGCCCGAGAGCATCGAGACCCAGGCCAAGGCGCACCTCGAAAAGGTCGGCGAGGGCTTCCAGATCACCCGCATCGAGCTCACCACCGTCGCCAGCGTGCCCGGGATCGACGACGCCACCTTCCAGAGCACCGCCAACGGCGCCAAGGAGAACTGCCCGGTGTCGAAGGCGCTCGCCGGGGTTCAGATCTCGCTCGACGCGACGCTCCAGTCGTAGGGGGTCCGGCGCGGCGGGGGCGGGCCCCGCCCCCACGATTCAGGGCGACGAGGTGTAGCGGTCGATCAGGAACGCCCCGCCGACGGCGGCCGCCGAGCCCGCGGGCAGGCCGATGGCGACCGAGTCCACGCGCTGCCGGCCGTTTCGCAGGCCCGAGGCCACGACCTTCGCCTTGCCTCTCTTGAGCAGGCTGACCTCGCCGTCCGCGCCGTCCGGGGTGCGGGCGGCGAGGAAGTCGACGCCGATCGCCCTGGCCCGCCGCCGGGGGACGCGGGTGCTCCCGGCCAGGCTCAGCTCGCCGTCGTTGTCGCGGACGTAGAGCCGGACGAGGTAGCGGCGGCCCTGCTGTCCGAGGGTGACGACCGCCGGGTCCGTCGCGCCCTCGAGGCGCAGGATCTCCACCTCTCCACCGCCCAGATCGACCCGGTTGGCGTTGACCAGGAGTTCGACCGCGAAGATCGTCTCGCCGGCCGGCTCCGCGGAGCGCAGGAAGCGGCGCATTCGCGTGCCGTCGACCGGCACCTCGAGGGCGTGATCGCTCCGGGCGAGGCCCGGCTCGACGACCTCGAGACCGCCGCTGCTCGACGACCAGTCAGAGGTGTCGCCGCTCTCGAAGTCGGAGGCGAACAGCGGCCGGCCGCGCAGCCGGTAGACCGCGCCGCCGTAGTCGACGACGTAGAGGTGGCCCGACTGGTCTTCGCCGAACGAGCTGATCGCGAGGTTCGTGTCTCTCAGCAGGCGCATGCGCCAGTTGCCGGCGCGATCGGCGCGGCCGCCCCAGATCCGCCCGGAGCAGAAGTCGCCGAAGACGAAGAAGCGCGGCAGGGTGTCGGCCTCCGGCCCGCGGTAGCGGAAGCCGGCGGTCACCGAGCAGCCCTGCCCGTGGTCGTACTGGAGCACCGGCAGGGTCAGGGTGCCGTCGTCGCAGCCGGCCGCCGGCTCGAAGCACTGCGCGCCCTCCATCCGGCGCCAGCCGTAGTTCTCGCCGCCGCCGCTCGAGGCGCGCTGGAAGTCGATCTCCTCGATCCGGTTCTGGCCGACGTCGCCGATGTAGAGGTCGCCGGTCTTGCGGTCGAAGCTGAAGCGCCAGGGGTTGCGCAGGCCGTAGGCCCAGATCTCGTCGGCGCCGCCGCCCGCCGCGAACGGGTTGCCGGGCGGGATGCCGTAGGGAGCTCCGCGATCGACGTCGATGCGCAGGATCTTGCCGAGCAGGGTGCCGAGCGACTGGCCGTTGTTCTGCGGGTCGCCACCCGAGCCGCCGTCGCCGCTGGCGATGTAGAGGAAGCCGTCGGGGCCGAACGCGAGGTGGCCGCCGTTGTGGTTCGAGAACGGCTGGGCGAAGCGCAGCAGCTCGCGCTCGGAGCCGGCGTCGGCCCGGTTCGGGTCGGCCGAGACCGAGAGCTCCGAGATCACCGTCTCGCCGCCCTCGGTGTAGTTGACGAACAGCCGGCCGTTGCGCCGGTAGTCGGGGTGGAACGCGAGCCCGAGGAGGCCGCGCTCGCCGCAGCACGAGACGACCGACGTCAGGTCCAGGAACGGCTCGGGCGAGAGCGCCGAGCCGTCGTGGATCAGCACCCGCCCTCCCTGCTGCAGGATGAACAGCCGGCCACTGCCGTCGCCGGCGTGGGTCAGCCCGAGCGGCATGGTGAGGCCGCTCGCGACCTGCTCGAGCTCGACGACCTGGGCGCTCGCCGCGGGGCCGAGAGCGAGAGCGATCAGCAGCAGCGCCCCGCCCGCTCTCCCGATTCGCTGGTCGCTCGTCGACATCTCCCGCTCTCGGCGTCCCCTTTCAGCCCTGCAATCGATGTACGGCCCTGAGCAGGCCGCAGATCGACTTGCCGTCGCGGATCTCGCCCGAGTGCACGTAGGCGACCGCCGTTTCGAGCGCCACAGGCTCGACCGTCAGCGCCTCCTCCGGCTCCAGGCTCTGCGCGGCCGGCTCGAGCTCCGTCGCCAGATAGAGCCAGATCTTCTCGTCGGTGAAGCCGGGCGTCGTCCAGATCCAACCCAGCGGCTCGAGGCGGCCGGCCCGGAAGCCGGTCTCCTCCGCCAGCTCGCGGCGGGCGCACGCTTCGGGGGCCTCGCTGCCCCCGTCCAGGGTGCCGGCCGGGATCTCCAGCAGCCAGCCGCCGGTGGCGTGCCGGTACTGGCGGATCATCAGGACCTCGCCATCGGCGGTCAGCGGCACGATCGCCGCCGCCCCCGTGTGGCGGATCACTTCGAGCTCGGCTTCCGAGCCGTTGGGCAGCCGCACCGAGTCGAGCCACAGCTCGATCTTGCGGCCGCTGAAGACCCGCGAGCGGCCGAGCAGCTCCGCCTTGCCGGGAGCCGTCACGAGCCGCCGTCGAAGAGGCCGCCGAAGCGCTTCTTCTTGCCCTCGTCCTCGCCCTGCTCCTGGCCCGCCAGCTCCTCCTCGGTCGGCATCATCGAGGTCCGGGTGTAGCTCTCGGGATAGCCGTAGCCGTCCGGCGGCCCGCCGGCGTTGGCGTCGAGCTCGGTCACCACGAACTCGGTCCAGCTGCTCTGCTGCTTGCCCTTCTTGCCGGTGACCGTCGACTCGGTGCGCATCTTGAGCGTCACGCCCTCGGTAGCCGTCCAGGTGCGCTCGGCGAGCTGGTCGATCCCGTCGTGGCCGGTCTTGGGAGGATCGTTGCGCAGCCAGACCGCGAGCGCCATGTCCGGCAGCGCGGTGGTCGTGACGATCTGCGAGACCTCCCGGATCGACTGCTGGTTCTTGAAGCCGAGCACCTTCACGAGCATCGTGTAGCTGCTATGGAGCTCGTACTCGGTGGTCGGCAGGCCGAGCAGCGCCGGCCCCGGCCCTTCCGAGACCAGCTTGACCTCGGGGTCCTGGACCTCGAACTTGAGCAGCGGACCCATGCCCCGCAGCACCGAGCCCGCGAACCGGAGGATCGCTTCCAGATCCCACTCGGAGTAGGTCTTCTGCTCCGGGTCGACCAGGAAGAGCGTGCGGCCGGCGTCCGGCGTGTAGAGGTAGGTGCCGGTCTTCATCCACGGATTCGAGCTCTCGCGGAAGTAGATCTGGGCCCGCTCGCCGTCGACCCAGCCCTCCGCGACCATATTCATCTGCGAGTTCGGGGTGTCGCCGCCGCTCGAGGTGCGGGTGGTGTAGCGGATGTCGGCGGCCGCCGGCAGGGCGGCGAGGGCGGCCACGACGAACAAGGTCTGGAGTCGTTTCATCTTCGGAAATCTCCTCTCGTCAGAGTCCTCTACTCTGGCACGGGCGCCGGCTAGGTTCAACAACCGGCGTGCTAATGTTTGCGATCTTCATGCCGGACCGATTCCTCTCAGGCCCCCAGGAGGTCGTGCTCTCGCAGGAGCGCCAGTGCCTGCGCGCCCTGCTGGCGGCGCTGGCCCGCTGTCAGGCGAGCCGCGAGGACCAGGAGACCCTCGATCGCTCGATCGGACAGCTCGACGAGCTGTTTCTCCTGGTCGTGGTCGGCGAGTTCAACTCCGGCAAGAGCACGTTCATCAACGCGCTGCTGGGCGAGAAGATCCTCGAG
>JBFGLX010000078.1:0-12046 GCA_041575955.1 Thermoanaerobaculia bacterium | reverse complement strand
GTCCCTAAGAGGACGCCACCTCCACTAAACCGCGTATATCAGATACCACTGGATCACCTCCCTTCTGGGCGTACCCCTCATCGGCGGGCCCCACCCCGCCCGGTTCCTCAGGCCGCCCAGACCCTCGAAACCGCCGCATCCCCCCGGCGTGCGAAGCATGCGGATCGAAAGCTGTCCAGATGTTGCAGGATCGACCCGGGCTTGTCAAACGGAGGCGCCACACCGCGGCCGGAGGCTCGACCAGTTCCGGGAGCTCGAGAATCACCGGACGACCGGAGATCCGGCAGCGGCTAGAATCGGGCCTCGATGGCGAAACCGCGCAAGCAGCCCGAGCTCGTCGAGCCCCGGCTCGAGCCGTGGGCGGCGATCCTCGCCAACCTGCTGACCCTGGCGGTGCTGGGAGTCGCCTGGTACCTGGAGGGCGCCGACGCCGACCTCTACTACCGGAGCGTCCAGGAGGACCAGGCCCTGGAGTGGGCGAGCTTTCTCGGCTTCTTCGGCGCCGCGGTGCTGTTCGCGATCGCGGCCGTCCGGCAGTGGCGGACGGCCGGGGTGGCGCCCTGGTTCCTGGCCGGCGTCGGCCTGTTCTGCTTCTTCGTGGCGATGGAGGAGATCTCCTGGGCGCAGCGGGTGTTCGCCTACCGGCCGCCGGCCTACTTCCTGGAGCACAATTTCCAGCAGGAGCTCAATATCCACAACGTCGTCGACACCGACTACCGCAAGCTGGCGGTGCACGTGATCCTGCTCGGCTATGGGGTTGCGTTGCCTATCGTCGCCCTCTACCGGCCGCTCCGCCGCTTCCTCGGCCGCTGGTCGATCGTCGCTCCGCCGGCGTCGCTGATCCCGATCTTCCTGGTCTCCTACCTGGTCTACGAGTCGTACCCGTGGGACTTCACCGGCGAGTGGGTGGAGCTGACGATGGCGTTCGGCTTCCTGTTCGCCGCCCTGCCGCCGTTCGAGTCGTGGCGCGCCCGCGAGCCGGTGGCCGGTCCGTCGCGGCCGCGCGTGCAGGTCGCGGTCTGGTGGCTGGCGGTCGTGCTCGGCGGGGCGCTGCTGGCCGTCGCGTCGGAGCGGCTGCGCGGCAGCGCGCCGGAGCTGGTCGAGATGGCGCAGGCGGAGGCCGACGCATTGCGCCTCGATCTCCTGGGTCTCGACGAGCCGTGCCAGCGCAAGCGCCACATCAACAAGCGCGTCTACTCCTACGTCGAGAAGTACGGCGAGGACGGCCTCTACCACGGCTCCTTCGCGGCGCTGGTGAGCCGGGGGATGCCCGAGGACCGGGCGGCCTTCTTCCTCGACCCGTGGAACTCGCCCTACTGGGTGCAATGCACCCGCGACGGCAAGCGGCGATTCGACTACGTCTACTCCTTCGGCCCCAACCGCCGGCGCGAGAGCACCGAATGGGAGATCCTGGGCGACGACGTCGGGGCGATCTTCCGCGAGCGCGGCGAAGGCTCCGAGTGACCGCCCCGACGGCGAAAAAAAAGAGCGACTCCGAAGAGCCGCCCCAAGGTAGTTCGAATCGACGACGCGTCGATTCAGCTCGAAAACCCTTCTGACCAGCAATCCCCCCCCTGGGATTGGCGCGGTCCCCTCCCGGCCCCACCCGGCCCGGTGGCGCCGGCAACGGCGCCGCCCGACGGCCGGAACGACCGTTCGGCAGCTCGGCTGATCCCATCGGGATCCCTGGCTTTGCGCCCCCAACCTCGCGACGGGGTCGCCTTTTCGCGGTCAGCCCCCGAAGAATAGGGATCGCGATTCGGATGGTCAAATAGGTACGAGCGAATGACTCGGCCGACCGGCGCCGGCGGGGTAATCGGCCGAGCTCGCCTCGGTTCGGCTCAGCTGCCGGCGGCGACCTTGAGCACCAGCACGGTGCGGTCGTCGTAGGTCTCGGCCTGGTTGGCGTGCATGTGGGTCGCGTCGAGCAGGCCGCGCGCGATCGCCCGCGCCGAGCCGCCGGCCAGCCTCTGCAGGGTGCCTTCGACCCGCTGGCGGCCGAACTCCTCCTCGGCCGGGTTCAGGCTGTCCTCCACCCCGTCCGAGATCAGCACGAACGCGTCGCCCTCCTGGAGCTGGATGGAGACCTCTTCGTAGCTCCGGCCGGGGAGCAGGCCGAGCGGCACGCCACCGACCTCGATCCGCCGTAGCGACCGGCCGCGCAGCAGATACGGATAGGGCAGCCCGGAATTGGCGAAGGTGAGCGTGCGGTCGCGGCTGTCGAACACCCCGAAGCCGAGGGCCACGAAGCGGTTGTCGAAGCCCAGCTGGCCGAGCTTCTGGTTCATGTCGCTGAGGATGCGGCCGGGCCCGAACCGGGAGTGCCCGGCGGCGTACTCGCGCAGGGTGCCGACCGCCAGCGAGCCGTAGAGCGCGGCCGAGGTCGCCTTGCCAGCGACGTCGCCGACGGCGAGCGCGATCCGGTCGTCGCCGAACGGCAGGAAGTCGTAGAAGTCTCCGCCCAGGTGCCGCGCCGGGTCGTAGGCGAAGCCGATCTCGACCCCCTGAATCCAAGGCGTCGAGGTCGGCAGCAGCTGCTTCTGGACCTCGCGCGCGGTCGAGAGGTCCTTCTCGAGGCGCTTCTCGTCCCTCTGCAGCTGCTCGTAGAGGCGCGCGTTCTCGAGCGCGATCGCCATCGACGACGCCAGCGTCGACAGGAGCTGCTGATCCTTGTTGCTGAAGGCGTCGTAGCTGCCGCTCTCCAGGTCGAGCACGCCGACGAGGTTGCCCTTGAAGATCATCGGCACGGCGAGCTCCGACTTGACGTCGAAGTCGTCGATGCACTGGACGTAGCGCGGCTCGCGGTGCACGTTCGGCACCCGGATCGGCTGGCGCAGGGCGGCCGCGGTGCCGCTGATGCCGCGGCCCATCTCCATGTTCATCTTCTGGCCGGTCCACGGGCCGTCGCCGCGGATGGAGATCGTCGGCACCAGCATCTGCTGCTGGTCGTCCCAGAGAAAGACGGTGAAGATGTCGTAGCTGACCAGGCGCTTGACGATCTCGGCGACCCGGCCGACCAGCTCGCGCCGGTCGAGGATCGCGGTCAGCTCGCGGCTGACCTGGTGGAGCAGCGACAGCGTCCGCGCCTGCTCGCGCATGTTCTCGTAGAGCCGGGCGCTCTCGATCGCCGCGGCCAGGTGGTCGCCGAGGAAGGACAGCAGCCGACGGTCTTCGGCGCTGAAGAAATGGGTGCGGGTGCCGCCGACCTCGAGCACGCCGATGGTGTGCCCCTTGCTGATCAGGGGGACCGCGATCTCGGACCGGACCTCGGAGGCGGCGCTGATGTACCTCGGGTCGGCGGTGACGTCATCGGCCACCACGATCTGGCCGGTCTGGGCGGCCGTGCCGACGATGCCCTGGCCGAGCCCGAAGCGCCAGTGCTTGGCGACCTCGGGATCGAAGCCGATCGCCACTTCGAAGCGCAGCTCGCGGCCGAGCTCGTCGAGCAGCAGCACCGCCAGCGTCTCGTAGTCGATGTAGCGCTTGAGCAGCTCGGCGACGCTCTGCAGGCCGGAGCGCAGGTCCGGAGCCGTATTCAGCTCATGCGAGACGCCCAAGAGGCAGGCGACGACCTGCTCCGACGGCCGCTCACCGGCCGCGTTCGGCGCACCTAGCTGTAGTGGTTGACTCGAATCTCGCTCGTTCATAGACACGTTTCCGCGTACTAGAACAAGAGTCGGGTCCGGTTTGTTTCCATTCCACCAGCCTGCGCCGGATAAACTCTGCCAGCGCCGGAGAGACCCGACTTGGCCCGAAGACCCGATTCCGAAAACCGCCGAATGCTCGACCTGCCGCTGCGCGGCGAGAGCCCGCAGACCGAGCTGCCGCTCGGGCGGCCGCCCGAGCCCGACGAGGAGCCGGCCGCCCGCGCTCCCCGCCCCCCCGGCCGCCGGGCGCCCGATCGACGGCGGCGGCCGCGGCGGCACGAGCGGCGGCGGCGCTGGCCCCTCTTCCTGATTCTGCTCCTGGCGCTGGCGGCGGCGGCCTTCGCCGTCTACCGCTACACCACGCCGGTGGCCGGGTTCTCGGTCGAGACGCTGGCGTTCGGCGAGCAGCAGGTCGGCGGCACCAGCGAGCCGCTCGCCGTCACCGTCACCAACACCGGCTCGCGCGCGATGAGCCTGACCGGGGTCCGCTTCACCGGCGAGGCCGCCGGCGAGTTCGCCGTCGTCAGCGACGACTGCAGCGGCTCGACCCGCCAGGGGGGCGAGAGCTGCACGGTCGAGGTGGCGTTCGCGCCGGCGGCGAACGGTCCGCGCGCCGCGGCCCTCGACCTGACCGGCAACGCCATCGGCCGGCTGCCGGTGACCGGCGTCGGCGCCGCGCCGGTGCTGACCGTCGATCGCGCCGAGATCGACTTCGGCCCCCAGCCGGTCGACGGCCGCGCGGCCAGCCGCGCGCTCAACCTGAGCAACGACGGTGCCACTCCGATGGCGATCTCTGAAGTGGCCGTCGACGGCGGCCACGCCGCCGATTTCTCGATCAGCCAACGCTGCACGTCGGGCGCGCTGCCGCCCGGCGACAGCTGCGCGGTGCGCATCGAGTTCACGCCGCGCGCGGCGGGCGAGCGCGACGCCACCCTGCGGATCGCCAGCGACGGCGCTCCGGGGCCGACCACGGTCTCCCTCAAGGGCGCCGGCGTCTGGAGCGGCCAGCCGCTCGACGCCGCCCCCAAGGAAATCGATTTCGGCAAGCAGCGCCGCGGCCGGGCGAGCAAACCGGTGCGGGTGGCGTTCATCAATCGCACGAGCGAGCCGGTCGAGGTCGCCGACGTACGGCTCGACGCGGGCGGCTCGGGGATCGAGATCGAGAGCCAGAGCTGCCGCCAGATCACCCTCGCGGCCGGCGAGGAGTGCGGCGTCGAGCTCCGCTTCACGCCCGCCGACGACGGCAAGGCGGCGGCGACGGTCGCGGTTCGCACCGCCGGCGGCCTCGAGACCGCGGTCCAGCTTTCCGGGACCGGGGTCGAGCCGCGGCTGAAGGTCGAGAAGAGCTCGCTCGATTTCGGCGAGCTACGGGTCGGGTTCGAGACCCGCCAGCGGGCGGTGCTCAGCAACTCGGGCACGGCGACGCTGGCGTTTCGCGGCGCCACCCTCGGCGGGCCGCAGCGCTCGGAGTTCAGCAAGGGCAAGGACGGCTGCTCCGGCTTCACCCTCGAGCCGGGCAGGACCTGCACGATCGAGATCGCCTTCCAGCCCCGGCGCACGGGACGGTCGCGCGCCGAGCTGCGCATCGAAAGCGACGCGGCCGGCGGTGCGCGGACGATCGGCCTCGAGGGCAGCGGCACCGCCGCCGAGCTCTCGGTCGACGCGCTGCAGCTCGATTTCGGGTCGGTTCAGCGACCGGGCTCGGCCCGACAGACCTTGACCCTGCGCAACGAGGGGAGCGCCCGGCTGCGCATCACCCGGGTGAGCGTCACCGGCGCCGCCGCGGCCGACTTCGTGGTCTCGTCCATCGGCTGCGGCGAGAGCGGCCTGGCCGCCGGTGGCTCCTGCCAGGTGACCGTCAGCTTCGCGCCGCGAGCGGACGGCGCCCGCGCCGCCCGCCTGGTCATTCAGCACGACGGCGACGGCCCGACCAAGGAGATCTCGCTGGTCGGCGTCGCCATGCCCGCCGTCGCCGGCTTCGCGCTGTCGCCCCGCTCGATCGATTTCGGCACCCGTCAGGTCGGATCGCGCAGCTCGGTTCAAACCGTGACCGTGAGCAATCCGGGCGACGGCCGGCTGGAGCTCCGCGGGGTGTCGATCGAGGGCGCGCAGGCCGGCGAGTTCACGGTCGTGCCCGGCACCTGCGACGGCGCCCCCTACGTGGCGCCGAAGAGCAGCTGCACGATCGGCGTCCGGTTCACGCCCGGGGCCGGCGGCAGCCGGCGGGCGACGCTGCGCATCCGCCACAACGCCGGCGCCGACGGCACGGTCGCGCTCGGCGGTCAGGGCGCGGGCGGCTAGTCGCCTGGCAAGACTCTCTCGTGCTCCCCGTTCAGATGGGGCGCGAGCCAGCCCCGGACGGGGTGCCCGAGCCGTCTCCGTACCACGACCCGGCCTTCGGTTGTTATCGGCGCCGGGGTATCCTGCCCCAGGATGACCGCCGAGATCGTGTTCATGCTGGTCCTGGTAGCGGCGGCTCTGGTGGCCTTCTTCACCGAGATCTTCCCGATCGAGGTGACGGCGCTCGGGCTGCTCGGGATTCTCCTCGTCACCGGCGTCGTCGAGGTCGATCAGGCTCTCGCCGGCTTCAGCAACAAGGCGGTGATCACGATCGGCGGCCTGTTCGTCATGAGCCAGGCGCTGTTCAAGAGCGGTCTCGTCGAGACCGCGGCCGGGCGGGTGAGCCAGCTCGCCGGCCGTTACCGCTGGCTGGCGATCGCCGCGCTCCTGGGCAGCGTCAGCGTGCTGTCGGGGTTCCTCAACAACACCGCGGTGGTCGCCATCCTGATCCCGATGATGCTGGACCTGGCCCGGCGGCTCGAGATCAGCCCCAGCAAGCTCCTGCTGCCGCTTTCCTACGCGGCGATCTTCGGCGGCACGCTCACCCTGATCGGCACGTCGACCAATCTGCTGGTGAGCTCGCTGGCGGAGGACATGGGACAGCCGCCGTTCACCATGTTCGAGTTCTCGCGCCTGGGCGCGGTGATGGTGGTGCTGGGGCTCGCCTACGTGCTGGTGGCGGTGCCGCGGATCGTCCCCGATCGCGTCGAGAGCGGCGGCCTGACCAGCAAGTACCGGATGGGCGCCTACCTCTCCGAGGTCCGGCTGGAGGAAGAGAGCCGCCTGGTGGGCAGCAGCGCGGACCAGGCGCAGCTCAACGAGCGCTACGACGTGACCATCCTCGCCGTCCTGCGCGGCGACCAGCGGCACGATCGAAATCTGCGCACGCTGGCGCTCGAGGCGGGCGACGTGCTCATGGTGCGAGCGGCGGCCGAGAACCTGGTCCGGTTGAACAGCGAGCAGGGAGTGACGCTGCTGCCCGACGTCGCTCTCCACGACGAAGAGCTCTCCGCCGGCGGCCAGCTGATCGTCGAAGCGCTGATCACCCGCAACAGCCGGATGATCGGCAGGTCGCCCCGGGAGCTGCGCTTCCGCCGCCGGCTCGGCGGCTTCGTGCTCGCGGTCGGCCGCCAGGGCGCCATGCTCCGCAAGCGGCTCGCCGAGGTGCGGCTCCGCTTTGCCGACACGCTGCTCGTGCTCATCCCCAGAGAGCGGCTCGAACAGCTGCGCGGGTCCGAGGATCTGCTGGTCCTCTCCGAGGTCGACTTCGGACTCCGGCGGCACCGGCTCTGGTGGCTGCCGCTCGCGGTGCTGCCGGCGGTGGTGACGCTCGCCGCCCTGGGCATCCTGCAGATCGCCGCCGGCGCGCTGGTCGGCGCCATCGTCGTCCTGATGGCCGGCCTGCTGACCACCCAGGAGGCCTACCGCGCCGTCGACTGGTCGGTGCTGATCCTGATCGCCGCCTTCGTGCCGGTCGGGCACGCGATCGTCGAGACCGGCACCGCCTCGTTCATCGCTTCGGGCCTGGCCGGCGCCGGCGGCTACTTCCCCGCCCACTGGGCCCCCTACGCCACGGTCGCCCTCCTCTATCTGGTCACGTCGCTGATGACCGAGATGGTCTCGAACAGCGCCGCCGCGATCATCCTCACGCCGGTGGCCATCGACGTGAGCTCCGCCCTGGGCGTCGACGCGCGGCCGTTCCTGATGGCCATCTGCTTTGCCGCCTCGGCATCGTTCATGACCCCGATGGGCTACCAGACGAACCTGATGGTCTTCGGCCCGGGCGGCTACCGGTTCGGCGACTACCTCCGCGCCGGCGGCCCGCTCAACCTGCTCTTCTGGATCGTGGCCGCGCTGCTGATCCCGCGGCTCTGGCCGTTCTGAGCCGGGGGTGAGATCGCTGCCGGCTTTCCCGTCTTCCAAGTGGAAGACGAAGCCGCGCAGAGCCTACTCCCCAAGACTCCTCCGAGGGCCCGACCCTGCTGAGCGGCGAAGCTCGGCTCGGCTCCGATCTCTCGCCCCGGAGTTCGAATCCAGCACGGTCTACCAACCCTCTACTTCGATCCGTGCTGGCAGCATGCACGCCACCGGCCCCGAGGGCTGCCCCCGACCCCCCTGCTGTAAGCTCGGCCACGTCCCGAGCGACCCCCTGATTCAGCAGGCCCTGGAGGCACGCAATGTCCGACGCTACCGCGCCATCCCTCAGCTTCCACGGCGGCAAGCTCTCGTCCGCGATCCCGCTGCTGTTCTTCATCGGCTGGGCGATCTTCATCTGCGTCGGCGGCACGCCGGACGAGAAGGGGCTGATCCTGGGTGCCGTGATCGGCATCGTGCTCGGCATGTTCCTCTGCCGCGACCGGTGGGAGCGCTATGCCAAGGAGGTCATGAACGGCATGGCCAACCCGATCGCCGCGGTGACCATCATCGCCTGGTTCTGGGCCGGCATGTTCGCCCAGGTGCTGCGCGCCGGCGGGCTGGTCGACGGCCTGGTCTGGCTGGGCGGCGCGTCCGGCGCCAGCGAGGGGATCTTCGTCGGCGCGACGTTCCTGCTCGCCGCGGTCTTCTCGTCGGCGGTCGGCACCGGCTACGGCACCACCGTCGCCTTCTGCACCCTGATGTTTCCGGCCGGGATCATCATGGGCGCCGACCCGGTCTGGCTGTTCGCCGCCATCCTCTCCGGCGCCGCGTTCGGCGACAACCTGGCCCCGGTCTCGGACACCACCGTGGTCTCGGCCACCACCCAGGAGACCGACATCCCGGGCGTCGTGCGCTCGCGGTTCAAGTACGCGATCGCCGCCGGCCTGCCGGCGCTGGCGCTGTTGACGCTCTTTGGCGGCGGCGGCGAAGTTCGCGACCCCGCGCGCGCCGCCGAGCTGCTCGGCGAGGCCGCTTCGCCCGCCGGGCTGGCGCTGCTGGCGCCGTTCGCGCTGGTGATCTTCCTGGCGCTTTCCGGGCACCACATCCTGGCGACCCTGACCTGGGGCATCCTGGCCGCGATCGCCATCGGCCTGCCGTTGGGCCTCTTGCGCGGCTCGGACGTGATCTTCTTCGACGTCGAGAACAAGGTCGTCGGGGGCGCCCTGGTGGACGGCATCGCCGGCTACCTGGCGCTGGCGATCCTGATCCTGCTGATCGTCGCCGGCGGTCACATCATGCGCCTGGGCGGGGCGATGGACGCGCTGATCGAGTCGCTGGTCTCGTTCATCAAGAGCTCGGTGGCGCGCGCCGAGGTGGTCATCTGGAGCATCGTCTTCTCGCTCAACGTCTTCATCACCATCAACACCGCCGCCGAGATCACCGCCGCGCCGGTGGTCTCGCAGCTCGGCAAGCGCTTCAAGCTCCACCCCTACCGGCGGGCGAACTTCCTCGACGCCGTGACCTCGGCGCTGGGCTACATCTTCCCCTGGGGCGGCGGCGTGCTGATCGGCTACCAGACGATCCGCAACCTCGAATCGCAGTACGACTTCGTCACCGCCGTGTCGCCGACCGACGTCTGGCCGTTCGTGCTCCACGGCTGGTTCCTGGCCGGGGTGATGCTGCTGGCCGCGATCACCGGCTTCGGGCGGCGCTACGAAGCGCCGGACGGCTCGGAGAGCCTGACGCCACCGGGCTAGTCTGACCTGCTCACCAGCGTTCGATGCGGAAGGCCGCAAGTGCCTGGAGATGCGAGGCTTGCGACCGAGAGCGACGCAGGCGTATTCGACATACGTCGAGGAGGTCGACCGGAGCGAAACGCAGCAGATTCGGGTTGGTGCGGCCTTCTGGGCGGAGGTTGGTGAGCAGGTCAGGCTAGCTACTGCCGGGAGAACAAACTCTGATCGACCCCGCGGCGGCGCCTCTGGAACTTCGCGCGCACGCGCTCGAGCTCTTCCCGTAGCGCCGCCCGACGGTCGGCGTCCGGCTCGGACACCAGCCGATCCTCGAGCGCTCGCACCTCTTCCAATTCCTGTTCGTCGAGTGCCTTGATGAGGCGCCCGAGACCCTCGCTCCAGAAACCGTTCTCTCCAGCCATCGTCGCCACGTGACTGTATCGACTTTCTTCCCGAGTGTGCGTGATGACCGCGAGCCACCCGCAGGCGTCGGGGCCCTGCTCCTCAACGATACGGCCGTGCAGGTAGAAGAGATAGCGGGCGTCGCGGTCTGGATTCTCCGGCGAGGGTCATCGGACTCGACACCTCTCAAGCGCCGACCAGCTCGTTGAGCCCCTCGACCAGCAGGTCGAGCTGCTCCGGCTGCAATCGACCAATGCGCCGGCCGAGCCGGCGCCGCGACAGGGTTCGAATCTGGCTGATCTTGACCCAGGAGCGCTTCGGTAGCTTCGGCGCTTCGAGCTCCAGGGTCAAGGGGAAGCCTGCGCGCTGGGGTCGGCTGGTCAGCGCCATCGCGATCACCGTGCCCGAGCGCTCGTTGAAAACGTCGTGGCTGATGACGACCACAGGGCGCCGCCCCGCTTGCTCACGGCCTTGCGTTGGACTCAGGTCGGCCCAGACCAGATCGCCCCTCAGTATTCGGGCCATTCGGCGAGATCCTCGGCGAGTCCCTCGTCGGCGAGCCCCTGCTCGACGCTGCCGTCGAGCTTGGCGCACTCTCGGGCCAGCCGGCTGCGGTCGAGCCGGCTCAGCTTCTCGGCAACCGCCTCGGCGATGGCACCGCTGCGGCTCGCGAATCGTCGTTCGCGAACCAGGTCATCCAGCCGTTCGAGCAGCCTGTCGTCGAGCGTGATGCAAACCTTGGCCTTTCCCATGCTCCACCTCGGTATGACAGATTACCATACTCGGCCGGCAATCCGCTGCGCCCCTTCGAGGCTACTCGATTCGCTCTCGGAGCCCTGCCGCCCGACTGCGGGTCTCAGGAGCTCTCGCGCACCACCACGCGGCCGTCGCCGGTCTCGATGCGGAGCCGCCCTTCACCGGCGCCGAGCTGGGCGGTGGCGCGGCTCCGGCCCTCTCGGACGTCCACCGCCTCGGGAAGGTCGAGCCGGATCGGGCCGTCGCCGGTGTCGATCGTGAGCCGGGCCGACGTGCCACGCTCGAGCTCGACGGTTACGTCGCCGTCCCCGGTTCGCACCTCCACGTCCATTCCGACGCTGGGCAAGAAGTCCAGATCGACGTCACCGTCGACGGTCCGGATGGAGACGCCTTCGGGCCGGAAGCTCTCGAGCACCAGGTCGCCGTCGACGAGCTCGAAGCGGGCGCTACCCGCGCAGCGGGTGAGGGTCGCGTTGCCGTCCTCGAGCCGGAAGCGGCCGTCGGCGATCGTGCAGTCGGAGACCCGCAGGTCGCCGTCCTCGGTCGTGACCGTCAGCTCGCCGGTCAGCCCGTCGATGACGATGTCGCCGTCCTCGACCGAGACGTCGGTCCGGGGCGAGCGGATGCCGGCGAGATCGACGTCGCCGTCCTCGCCGCGAATGGTGATCTCACCCTGCCAGCCGCTGATCTCGACGTCGCCGTCCTCGCCTTCGAGGTCGAGGTCCAGGTACGACGGGGCGCGGATCGTGTAGGAGTGCTCGATCTCCCGCTGGCTGAAGAAGCCGATGGACCAGGAGCCGCTCTCGCGCCCGACCACGTGCACGACCGTACCGGTCTGGCGGAACTCGACGTCGAAGTCGATCTTGCTGCCGACGCCGATGCGCGTGTACTCGGCCCGGTAGCGGACCTGTACGTCGAGCTTGTCCTGCTCCCACGCTTCGATCGTCACGTCGCCGTCGCCGTGCTCGAGGTGAAGACGGTGACCGCTGGCGACGTCGAAAGTCCGGTGAAAGTCGCGCTCGACCGTTTCGGCGGCCAGGGCGGTCGCCAACAGGAGCAGGCACGCCGCCGAAAGGGTGGCTCTGAAGACGCTCATTCGCTGTACCTCCTGTTCTCCCCTACGCGGCGGCCCGCCCGCAGGTTCCAGGCAATGACATGATCCGGCCCCGGCGTGCAGAACGAGTACCTGGCCCTCGTCCGGACCAACCGGAACTACCGCCTGCTGTGGGGAGGTTCCATCGCCTCGTTCTTCGGCGACTGGTTCAACACCATCGCCCTCTACGTGATCGTGCAGCGGCTGACCGGCTCGCC
>JBFGLX010000077.1:0-12241 GCA_041575955.1 Thermoanaerobaculia bacterium | reverse complement strand
CGGGGCTCGGCGGAGCTGCTCGCCTACATGTACGACCGGAGCCTCGACATCTTCGCCCCACACCACCCGGCGGATCCGCTCACGCTCTATCCGTGGCTGGTCGAGCACTGGCCGATCGACTCCACCCTCGGCAGCCGGCATCCGGTCTGGCAGCGCTCGGACGGCGGCGGGCTGCCGGACTATCCCCACCTGCAGGCCGACCACCTCAAGTTCTTCGACGGCTATCCGATCGGCGGCCCCGGCCGGCGCGTGTTCGGCATGGTGGCCAAGTCGATGCCGATGCCGAGGATGATGGAGATGGCGGCGATGGACGTCGAGCAGGATTCCTACGAGATCGAAGCCGCCGCGGAGCCGCCCGCCCCGGCGCCGCCCGCCGAGGGCGGCGACAGCGAGCCGCCCGGCGACGCCCTGCGCGCGGACTTCTCGGAGACCGCCTTCTGGGAGCCCCATCTGCGGCTCGACGCCGACGGCGGCGTCGGCTTCGAGTTCACGGTGCCCGATTCGCTGACCGACTGGAGCGTCTGGGTGCACGCCCTGACCCGCGATCTGCGCGCCGGCTCGCTCCAAGAGACCGCTCGCAGCGCCAAGGAGCTGATGGTGCGTCCCTACCTGCCGCGCTTTCTGCGCGAAGGAGACGCCGCCGGTCTGCAGGTCGCGGTCAACAACGGCGGTGAGACCGAGCTCAGCGGCGTGGTCGACCTCGACATCGTCGATCCGGCGACCGGCGAGAGCGTGCGCGCGGAGTTCGGCCTCGGCCCCGAGCGCGCCGAAGGCCGCCCCTTCACGGTGGCGGCCGGCGGCAGCGCGACCCTGGAGTTTCCGATCGTCGCCCCGAAGAGGGTGGGGACGGTCGCCTTCCGGGTGACCGCGCGCGCCGGCGACCTGAGCGACGGCGAGCTCCGGCCGCTGCCGCTGCTGCCGGGTCGCATGCACCTTTCCCAGTCGAGGTTCGTCACCCTGCGCGATCGTGACCGGCGGGAGCTCACCTTCGCCGAGCTGGCCGCCGGGGACGATCCGACCCGGATCGACGAGCAGCTGGTCGTCACCCTCGACGCGCAGCTCTTCTACAGCGTTCTGCACGCGCTGCCCTACCTGGTCGACTATCCCTACGAGTGCACCGAGCAGACGCTCAATCGCTTCCTCTCCACCGGCATCGTCGGCTCCCTCTACGACCGCTACCCGGCGGTGGCGCGGATGGCCGAGCAGTTCGCCGAGCGCGAGACCCGCTTCGAGGCCTGGAACGACGACGACCCGAACCGCAAGATGGGGCTCGAGGAGACGCCCTGGCTCCAGATCGCGGCCGGTGGCGGTGAGGACGACCTGATCAACGTCCTCGACCCTCGAATCGCGCGCGCCGTGCGCGACGTGGCGCTCGCCGACCTCGAGCGGGCGCAGACCTCGAGCGGCGGTTTCCCCTGGTGGCCGGGCGGCCCGCCGTCGCCGTTCATGACCCTCTACCTGGTCCACGGCTTCTCCAAGGCGCTCGAGTTCGACGTCGAGGTGCCGCGCGAGATGGTGGTCGAGGCGTGGGGCTACCTGCGCCGCCACTACGAGAGCGAGCTGCGCGACCTGGCCGAGGACGACCGCCACTACGAGCTGGTGACGTTCCTCAACTACGTGCTCTCCAACTACCCGGATCCGTCGTGGACCGGCGGCCTGTTCACCGACGGCGACCGCCGGCAGATGCTCGAGCTGTCGTTCCGGAACTGGCGCCGGCACTCACCGCTGATCAAGGGCTACCTGGCGCTGACGCTCGAGCGCGCCGGCCGCTCCGAGGACGCGCGCCAGGTCTGGGAGAGCGTCATGGACTCGGCCAGGACGACGCGCGACGAGGGCACGTTCTGGGCGCCCGAGGATCGCGCCTGGCTCTGGTACAACGACACCATCGAGAGCCACGCGTTCGCGCTCCGGGTGCTGGGCGAGCTCGATCCCGGCGACGAGCGGCGCCACGGCCTGGTGCAGTGGCTGCTGCTCAACAAGAAGCTCAATCACTGGAAGTCGACCCGGGCCACCGCCGAGGTCGTCTACTCGCTGGTCCACTACCTGCGCCAGGAGGGGCAGCTGGGGGTCCGCGAGGCGGCGACGGTCGAGATCGGACCGCGGCGGCGAGAGTTCGTCTTCGAGCCCGGCGAGTACACCGGCCGCAAGAACCAGATCGTCGTTCGCGGCGACGAGATCGACCCGGCGACCATGGCGACGACGGTGGTCGAGAAGGAGACCCCGGGGTTTCTGTTCGCCTCCGCCACCTGGCATTTCTCGACCGAGCGCCTGCCCGAGCAGGGGAGCGGCGACCTGTTCGCGGTCAGCCGCGCCCTCTTTCGCCGGGTGCTCGAAGACGACGAGTGGGTGCTGCGGCCGCTCGCCGACGGCGAGCGGCTCGAGACCGGCGACCAGATCGAGGTCCACCTGGCGGTGCGCGCTCGCCACGCCGCCGAGTACGTGCACCTGCGCGACCCGCGCGCGGCCGGCTTCGAGCCCGAGACGCTCAGCTCGGGCTACCGCTGGAACTTCGGCATCGGCTGGTTCGAAGAGGTGCGCGACAGCGGCACCAACTTCTTCTTCGAGCGCCTGCCGGTGGGGGAGTACACCCTCAAGTACCGCCTGCGGGCGGCGATGTCGGGCACCTTCAAGGTCGCCCCGGCGACGCTCCAGTCGATGTACGCCCCCGAGTTCACCGGGTATTCGGCCGGGGACGTGGTCTCGGTCGGAGAGTAGCGGGCGAGTCGACGGGGGACGACGGCCGCCGCGAGAGTCGGCCCGCCTTCCGGCGCCCGGGCGGCCGGCGTCGGACCAGCCCGCCTGTAACGAACTCGCCACCCGGACGCCTGACTCTCTTGACAGCACGACGTGAGGCTGCACCTGACGGGGCAGAGCCTGCAGGAAGACAAGGAGGGGAGAAATGAACACACAGGAAATCCGCGACAAGGTCAAAGAGATCATCGCCGACGTGGCCGGGATCGACCCGGGAGAGATCGGCGATGACGCCCACTTCTTCAACGATCTCGACCTCGACTCGCTGGCGCTGCTCGAGATGGGCGTCGACGTCGACTACGCGTTCAAGCTCGGCGCTCCCGACGAGGAGCTCAAGGAGCTCCGCACGCTGCCCGACGCGGTGGCGCTGGTCGAGAGCTACCTCGCCCGCAAGGCCGGCGAGAGCGACGAGAGCAAGGTGGCCTAGGTCATGTCGGCGCGGGTGGTAGTTACCGGCTTCGGTCTGGTGACCCCGCTGGGAGCGGGCAGTCACGAGATCTGGGAGCGGCTGCTGGCCGGCGAGTGCGGTACCCGCCGGGTGGCGTCGTTCGATCCCGAGAGCTACGGCGTCGACCAGGGCGGCGAGGTGACCGATTTCGCGCCCGGCGCCTACTTTCGCACTCTCGACCCGAACTCGGTGGGCCGCGCCACCCAGCTGGCGGTCGCCGCCACCCGGCTCGCTCTGGACGACGCCGCGCTCGAGCTGTCGACGCTGGAGCCGGCGCGGGTCGGCGTGGCGATGGGCACCACCTCGGGCGAGGCGCGCGAGGTCGAGGCCTTCGACGACCACCTGATCGACGGCCGCCGGAGCCCAGCGCCGACCGAGTTCGTGCGCCGCTATCCGTGCAACCTCATCCCCGAGCTGATCGCCACCGAGCTCGGAGTCACCGGTCCCAACCTGATGGTGCCCGCCGCCTGCGCGGCCGGCACGTACGCCATCGCCAACGCGCTCGACAGCCTGCGCGACGGCCGCGCCGACGTCATGGTGGCCGGTGGCGCCGACTGCTTCTCGCGCATCACCTACGCCGGGTTCGCGCGCGTCGGCGCGGTTGCCCCGGAGCGCTGCCAGCCGTTCGACCGCGGGCGCAAGGGGATGATCCCGGCCGAAGGCGCCGGGGTGCTGGTGCTCGAGACCCTCGACGCCGCTCGCCACCGGGGTGCGCGCATCTACGCCGAGATCGCAGGCTACGGGCTGGCCTGCGACGCCCACCACATGACCGCCGCCCACCCGCAGGCGGACGGCGCCGTGCGCGCCATGAGCGCGGCGCTCGCGGAGAGCGGCATGAGCACCGACGAGATCGGCTACGTCAGCGCCCACGGTACCGGCACGCCGACCAACGATCGGCTCGAGGCGATGGCCGTGCGGCGGGTGTTCAACGGCCGCGGCCGCTCGGTGCCGATCAGCTCGATCAAGTCGATGATCGGCCACACGATGGGCGCGGCGTCGGCGATCGAGGCCGCGGTCTGCAGCCTGGCGGTGGCCGAGGACCGGGTGCCGCCGACGATCCACTTCGAGCAGCCGGACCCCGAGTGCGACCTCGACTGCGTGCCCAACCGGGCGCGCGAGGTGCGGGTGGGAGCGGCGATGAACAACTCGTACGCCTTTGGCGGCTACAACGCCTCGATGATCTTCAGGAGCTGCGCATCATGAAACCGAACGGTAAGCGGCGCCGGGTCGTGATCACCGGCGTCGGCGTCATCACCCCTCTCGGCGACGATCCGGTCACCCTGCACGGGGCGCTCTGCGAAGGCCACAGCGCGCTGCACGAGATGGAGAACCTCCCCGACGGCTCCCTGCCGCCGACGCTCGCGGGCGAGCTCCGTTGGTTCGACCCGCGCGCCTACCTGGCCAAGGGCAACCTGCGGCCGCTCGACCGCACCGCGCAGCTGTGCGCTTCGGCGGCCGGCCTGGCGCTCGAGGCGAGCGGCTGGGACGCCGAGCGGATCGCCGCCGACGAGGTCGGGCTGGTGCTGGGCACGATGTTCGGCAGCATGCGGACGATCTCCGAGTTCGATTGCCGCGCGGTGGTCGACGGGCCTTCCTACGCCAAGCCGATGCACTTCGCCAACACCGTGATCAACGCCGCCGCCGGGCAGACGGCGATCTGGCACGGCCTCAGGGGCATCAACGCGACCATCTCCGGCGGCACCGTCTCGGGTCTGCAGGCGATCGCCTACGCCGTCGACCTGATCCGCTGCGGGCGGGCGCGGGCGCTGCTCGCCGGGGGCGCCGAAGAGCTCTGCTTCGAGACCCTCTACGGCTTCCACCAGGCCGGGCTCCTGGGCGGCTCCGCGGGCGGCGGGGAAGCGCGCCCCGTGCCGCTCGACCGCGGCCGCAACGGCTTCGCCCTCGGCGAGGCCGCCGCGCTGCTGATGCTCGAAGACGCCGAGTCGGCGCTGGCGCGCGGCGCCCGCATCCTGGCCGAGGTCAGCGGTCACGGCGCCGGCTTCGACCTGTCGCGCGGCAGCGATCCGCGGCAGGGAGAGGAGGCGGTGGCCCAGGCGCTGGCCGGGGCGCTGGCCGACGCCGGCTCGAGCGCCACCGGGGTGGACGCCGCGGTACTGTCGGCCAACGGCAGCGTCGGCGGCGATCGCGCCGAGGCCCTGGGGCTCGAGCGGGTCTGGAACGGCGGCTCCGGCGAGCTACCGGTGACGGCGCCGAAGTCGATGCTCGGCGAGTCGCTGGGCGCCTCCGGGGCGCTCCAGGTGGTGGTCGTGATCGAGGCGATGCGCAGCGGGCTCCTGCCCGGCATCCACGGGCTCGCCGAGGTCGAAGACGGGTTGCCCTTGCGGCAGGCCACTCCCGAGAGCCGGCCGGTGGAGATCGAGCGCGGCCTGGCGGTCGCCAACGGCCTCGCCGGCAAGTCGTGCGCCGTGACCGTGGAGACCTGGGCGTCGTGAGCCACGAGACCGACGTCGTGATCCTGGGCGGCGGCCTCGCCGGCCTGACGCTCGCGCGGCAGCTGCTGCTCGAGACCGACCGACGGGTCGTGCTCCTGGAGCGCCGCCCGAGCGTGCCGGCGGCGCGCCAGAAGGTCGGCGAATCGACCGTGCAGCTGGCGGGCTACTACCTGTCGAAGGTGCTGGATCTCGAGGAGCATCTCCTGCGCCGGCACTTCCTCAAGTACAACCTGCGCTTCTACTGGCCGTCGCACGGCCGGTCCAACCGCGGGGTGGAAGACTGCTCGCAGAGCTACATTCGCGACGTCTCCAACGTCGCCAGCTATCAGATCGATCGCAACGTGCTCGAAGCCGAGCTCGTGCGGCTCAACTCGCAAAGCCCGCGCTTCAGCTTCACCGGCGGGGTGTCGAAGCTCGAGGTCGATCTGCGCGACGAGGGCCCTCACCGGCTCCGCTTCCGGGCCCCGGACGGCGCCCGGGAGCTGGCGGCGGCCTGGGTGATCGACGCCACCGGCAGGGGACGCTTCCTGGCCCGCCGCCAGGGGCTCGAGCGCGACAACCCGATCCGCCACGGCTCGTTCTTCTGGTGGGTGGACGGCCTGGTGGACGTCGAGAAGCTGACCGCCCGGTCGCGCCGCGAAGTGCGGCTCGACCGGCGCCGCTCCGCGCTCGGCCACCTGCCCGCCTGGCTGGCCACCAACCATCTGGTCGGCGAGGGCTTCTGGTTCTGGATCATTCCGCTGCACGGCAAGACCAGCCTCGGGCTGGTCTACGACCGCGACGTGGTCGCCCAGGAGGAGGTCTTCTCGGTCGACAAGGCGACGCGCTGGATCTGCGACCGGTTCCCCTTCCTGGCGCGCGACCTGCCGCGCCGCGAGGTGCTCGACCGGGGCGGCTTCAAGTCGTACTCGTACGACTGCGCGCAGACGATCCATCCGTCGCGCTGGGCGATGACCGGCGAGGCGGGGCGCTTCTCGGACCCGCTCTACAGCCCCGGCAGCGACCTGATCGCGATCCACAACACGCTCATCGTGGACGCGATCCGGGCCGCCGACGATGCCGAGCTCGGCCGCAAGTGCGCCGGCTACGAGGCGCTGATGAGGGCTCTCTACGAGGCCTACGAGCCGTCCTACACGCTCAGCTACGACGCCCTGGGCGACCAGGAGGTCTTCAACCTCAAGTACGTCTGGGAGCTGGCGGTCTACTTCTCCTTCTACGTCTTCCCGTTCATCAACGACCTGCTCACCGAGCGCCTCTTCCAGCCCGCCTTCGTGCGGGCGTTCGCGCGGCTCGGTCCGATCAACCGGGGTATGCAGCGCTTGCTGAGCGACTACTTCCAGTGGAAGAAGGCGCACGGCCGGGTCGGCTCGTCGGCGCCGATCGACTTCGATTTCACCGCGATCGAGCCGCTGGCGCGGGCGCGATCGAGCTTCTTCCAGGTCGGTCTGTCCGCCCGCGAGGCCCGGCGCAGCCTGGCCGACCAGCTCGAGAACCTCGAACAGCTCGCCCGCCTGATCGCCGCGGCGGTCGGGGCGGGGGTCGTGGGCGAGCGCGGCGCGCTGACCAGCCGCCGCTTCGTCGAGGCCATCGACATCGACCGGCTGAGCTTCGACCCCGAGGCGATCCGGGCGCGCTGGCGGGCGAGCCGGGGCGACGCCGAGGTCTGGCCCTGGCCGTTCGACCCGAGCGCCCTATCGCGCTTCCAGGAGCTCGCCGCCCAACTGGCGCCCGCGGGCGCGCCGCCACCGGGCGCCGTCGATGACGCCGCCGCCGCGCTTCGTACCTCCGGAGTCGCCTGCCGATGAACGTCGTTCGTCCCGCACCCGTCCGCGCCGCCGCTCCGGTGGCCGACCACGCGCCGCTGCTGGAGCGGGCGTTCGACGCCCCGCCGGCGGAAGGCTCCTACCGCATCGACGGCGTCGAGGGGGAGCTGCCCGGCTTCGTCCGCGGCACCTACTACCTGAACGGACCGGCGCGCTTCCGGCGCGGCGGCCGCGACTACCGCCACTGGCTCGACGGCGACGGCATGGTGTGCGCGCTGCGCCTCGGCGACGACGGCGTGAGCTTCACCAACAGGTTCGTGCGCAGCCGCAAGCTGGTCGCCGAGGAGGCCGCCGGGCGGGCCCTCTTCCGCACCTTCGGGACCGCGTTCGAGGGCGACCGGCTGCTGCGCGGGGTCGGCCTGGAATCGCCGGTCAACGTCAGCGTCTACCCGTTCGGCGGCAAGCTGCTCGCGTTCGGCGAGCAGGGCCTGCCCTGGGAGCTCGACCCGGCCACCCTGGAGACCCGCGGCCAGCACACCTTCGACGGCCGGCTCAATGCCGTCACTCCGTTTTCCGCGCATCCGGCCTTCGACCCGGCGAGCGGCGAGATGTTCAACTTCGGCGTCTCGTTCTCGAGTCGCCGGCCGTGCCTGAACTTCTATCGCTTCGACGCCACCGGCGGCCTGCGCTACCGGCGCCGGCTGGCGCTCGACGCCCCGGCCTCGATTCACGACTTCGGCCTCAGCCGCCGCTTCGCGACGGTCTACGCGAGCCCGCACCTGCTGGCGGTCGACGAGCTGCTCGAGCGGGGCAGCTCGCTCCTCGAGGCGCTCAGCTGGCAGCCCGAGCGCGGCAGCCAGCTGATGGTGATCGAGCGCGACAGCGGCGAGGAGCGCGCGCGGATCGCGATCGGATCGGCATACTGCCTCCATCTCATCGACACCTTCGAGGACGGCGAGCTCTTGTACGTCGACGTCCTCGAGATGGATCGCCCGGTCTACGATCAGTACGAGGTGCCAGACCTGTTTCCCGACGCTCGCGGGTCGACGCCGGTGCGCTACGCGGTCGACGTCGAGGCGCGCCGGCTGGTCGGGCGCACGCCGCTCGATTACGGCGAGATGTGCGACTTTCCGGTCGTCGATCCGCGCCGCGCCGGCGCCGGTTACCGCGACTTCTGGGCGCTGGCCATCGGCGGCAGCGATCGGGCGGGGCGCAAGTTCTTCGACCGGCTGGCGCACTTCGACTGGCAGACGGGCAAGGTCGCGACCTGGCAGGCGCCACCGCGCGTCTACCTGAGCGGCGAGCCCGCTTTCGTGCCGGCCCCCGGAGGCGGGCGCGACGGGGCCGTCCTCTGCCCGCAGTTCGATGCCGAGCGGCGCGCGAGCTCGTTCCTGGTCTTCGACGCCCTCGCCATCGCCGCGGGCCCGGTCGCCCGGCTGCGGCTCCGGCGACCGATCCACCTCGGTTTTCACGCGGTGTTCTCAGCCGACGGAACGGTGGCCAGCGATTCGCGACGGCGTGGATAGCTTTAGCGATATCATCCTGCCATGAGGCGAGCGCCGGCGCGGCCACCCGAGTGGCAGGAGCGCTTCGGACTGCGGCTTTTCCGAGCCCTGGCTCCCCGCTTGCCGACCCCGGCGCCAACCGCGGCGCCGGCCGATCTGCTGCCCTTCCGGGACGTCTCCGTCCGCCGCAAGGTCGGTCCCGGAGTGCTGTCGGCGACGTGGTACCCGTCCTACCTGACGCCCCGCGGGGCGGTCATGCTGCTTCATCCGTGGGTGGGCCGCGGGCGCGCCTATTTCCATCGCCACGGTCGCATCGAGGCGCTACGCGCGGCCGGCTATCACGCGCTGACGGTCGATTTTCCCGGCTTCGGCCAGAGCGGCCGTCCGGCGGGGCTGTTCGATCGGGCGGTCGAGGACGCGCTCAAGTACCTCGCCAGCCAGAGCCGCGGGCTCGGCCTCTTCGTCTGGGGGGTGAGCTCGGGCGGCTACTGGGCGCACCCGGTTCTGGCGCGCAGCGACCAGGTCGCGGGGGCGATGTTCGAAGACGTCTCGCCGCATCTGCTCGAATGGTCGAGGCGCGCGGCGCCGTGGTGGCGGCCCGCCTATCTCTTTTTCAAGCGCGCCCTGCCCGACGCCTACCGCTACCTCGACGCCCGGCGCCACGCGACGGCGATCGATCTCGGCGCGGTGACCTACATCAGCGGCGCCCGCGATCCGGTCGTGCGCCCCGAGGACACGCGGACGCTCGCCGAGCGCTGCGGCGGCAGCTACAGCATCGTCCAGGGCGCCGGCCACCTGGGCTCGATCAAGGTGGCGAATCGCGCGGTCATCCGGACCGCGCTGGAAACCTTCGAGCGCGCGGCGGAGAACTCGAGCACGGCGGTCCTGGAGCCGGTGAGCGACGACTCCCAGGTCAGCGCTCTGGTATGAGCTCGAGGGCGAGCAGCCGACTCTTCCCCTTGAGATAGAGCAGGCCGTCGGTCAGCGCCGGCGGGCTCCAGGCCGGATAGTGCAGCAGCGGCCTGCCGGAGCCGTCGCGCGGGGTGAGCTCGGCCACCTCGGCGTAGCGTTCGGGCGTGGGCCGCACCAGCAGCAGCCGGCCGTACTCGGTCAGCACCACCAGGTGGCGATCGACCAGCAGGAGCGTCGAGCGCCCGAGCCCCGGCTGGCGCCACATCACGCGGCCGGTGGCGAGCTCGACCGCGCGCAGCTCGGCGTCGCCGCTGTTGCGGCCGCTCGAGGCGTAGAGGTAGCCGTCGTGATGGATCGGCGTGCTCCAGTGCAGCGACAACGCCTGGTGGCGGCGCCCCGGTTCGTCCTGCCAGATCACCTCGTAGCCGTCCGGCACGATCCGCAGGAGCGCGCTACCCGGGCCGTAGGTCTCGGAGATGAACACCCGGTCGCCGACCACCACCGGGCTGGCGGCGTTGACGCTCTCGAGGATCTTGGCCTTCCAGGGAAACCGGAAATCGAGCCGGCCGGTGCGCGGATCGAAGGCGATCAGGCCCCCGCGGGCGAAGTGAAAGCCTCGCCGCCGGCCGGCGACGTCGGCCACCACCGGCGTCGCGTAGCTCGCCAGCTCGTCGCTGAGCGCGTAGCGGAGCTCGCCGCTGAGCTTGTCGAACGCCACCATGCCGGTGCCGTTGCCGGCGACCTTGCCGCTGTGGATCGCGGGTGATCCCGGAGGGCTGCCGCCGACCGGGACCAGCAGCAGGTCGCCCTCGACGAGCGGCGTGCTGCCGGCGCCGAAGAAGTTCTGCACCACGCCGAAGCGCTCGGCGGTGTCGATCTCCCAGAGCAGCGCGCCGTCGGTCACCCGGTGCGCGCGCAGCCGGCCCTCGACGCCGAAGGTGTAGACCCGGCCGGCGTCCACCACCGGCGACGCCCGGGGGCCGTTGCTGTAGCCGTAGTAGTCCTCGTAGCCGGTCGGATACTCGGAGCGCCAGAGCTCGCGGCCGGTTTCGCTGGCGAGGCACCGTAGTCGCGCGACGTCGCCGCTGCGGTCGAACAGAAAGAGCCGGCCGCGCGAGATCGAGGGCATGCTGTACCCCTCGCCGGTCTCGACCCTCCAGACGATCGGCAGCCCCTGCCCGGGGAACGTCTCGGGCAGGCCGGTCTCCGGCGACTTGCCGTCGCCGTTCGGTCCCATGAACGTGGGCCAGGAGCCGCCGCCGCGCTGGGCGAGGTTCGGCGGCAGCTCCTCCGGGGGCGGCGAGGCCACCGGCGCCGCCACCGGGACGAGGGCCAGGGCCGTGAACAGGGTGGCGATCGCGAGCTGTCTCATGGCGGCGCCGAGCATACGCCGAGCGGCGTCAGCCCCCCGGCAGCGGGCCGGGCCCAAAGACCGCTATTCGTGCTTGTAGGTCAAGGCGGCCACGATGCCGAGGATGATCACCATCACCATGCAGCTCAGGAACCACTTGAGAGCGAGCGAGTAGGGGATGGGCAGGATCACGTACCAGTCGTACGACTGGGTGACGCACACGAACAGGCCGATGATCACGCCGTAGCGGATGCCCTCGACGATGCCCTTGCCCTCGCAGCCGCGGGCGAAGATGTAGACGAAGAAGAAGCAGAAGAAAGCCGAGGTCACGAACATGATCCAGGTCTTCGACATCATCTCGGCTTCCGGGCGCCACACTTCCGCCAACGATGCGTAGACCGGGCTGAGCCACATTTGGTGGATCAGGAAACCCATCACCTGGTAGACGACGTAGACCGCGACGAACGGGACCAGAAGCTTCTTCCAGTTCATGAGACCCCCTCGAATTTGGGCCGCGCGCGCCGGCGGCTCGGCGGCCGGTTCGGGTCCGCGCAGACGGGCCGGATTACCGGCCTGCACGCTCAGAGCTCCAGTGGACCCTGGATTGGTAGCATTCGCGTTCATCGATGTCAACCAAGGAACCGCCGGACTCCGCCCCCTTTACCTACGTCGAGACCTCGGCCGAGCTCGCGCGGCTGGCGCGGATTCTGGAGGCCGAGCCGTGGCATGCGCTCGACACCGAGTCGAACTCGGGCTTCGTCTACGAGGAGCGCCTCTGCCTCCTGCAGCTCAACGTCGGCGGCCGCCTCTGGCTGGTCGACCTGGTGGCGCTCGAGCGGCCGGAGCCGCTCGCGCCGCTCCGGGCCGCCCTGGAGTCCCGGGACCGGACGACCTATCTTCACGGCGGCGAGTTCGACGTCGGCTGTCTCAAGCGCGATTTCGGCATCGGGCTGCAGGGCGTCTGGGACAGTCAACAGGCCGCTTCGTTCGTGGGCTTGGAAAAGACCGGCTACGCCGCGGTTGTGGAGCAGTTCTGCGGGGTCGAGCTGGCCAAGGCG
>JBFGLX010000076.1:0-12282 GCA_041575955.1 Thermoanaerobaculia bacterium | reverse complement strand
CGGTGGGTTGGAGCAGCAGATGGCAGTGGTTGGACAGGTAGACGAAGGCGCAGATCTTCATCCCCGTCAGTCGCTGGGCGCGGCCGACCACCCCGACGATGAGCTCGTTGAGCCGCTTCGACGGCCGGAGAAGGAACCGGCTCTGGATCGCGCGGCAGGTGACCTCGACGAGGCTCTCTTCAGGAACGAATCGGAGTTTGCGGGCCATCCTGTCGTTCCATGACGGAATCGCGCTACGCTCTCTCGCCGACATTCGTGTGGAACCTCTAGTCGCTGGCGGGCCATCCTGTCGTTCCATGACGGAATCGCGCTACGCTATCTCGCCGACATTCGTGTGGAACCTCTAGTGGACAGGTCGTCGCTACGCTATCTCGCCGACATTCGTGTGGAACCTCTAGTCGCGGCCTTCGTCGTGTGCGCTGTTTGCGCATCGCTGATCAGCGCCTCCCCGGATTCTGGTGCCGCTGAGTGCGACCGCCTGGGTAGACCAATGCCAGGGATCGAATATGTCCCTTTGGACGCTATGCCAGCCAGCGGCCCGCGCGACGCCCAGAGCGTTGTATTCGACGGTGTCGCTTCCGGTGTCTTCCATCAGTTTTGCGTCTGCGCGGTTGGCCTGCGTGGGGGCGACAAGGAGCGAGAAGAACTACGACGCGAGATTCGCACGGCGGGCCCGTGCCCACCGAGTTGCATTCTGTACGACCCGAGGAGACTCGGCGAACATGTGCTTCGCCAGTGGAACGGTGATCGAGTACGGGTGTGGGGTCGAGTGCGTTGGGCCGCTGTGCCAGGGGCTCCCGAGGGCGTCGTGACGGTCGATCTCGATCGGGTCGACGCCGTGCAGCTTCTGGACCGGCCAGCCTCGGAGAGCTTCTGTCCGGGCTACGAGGGACCGCTCGAGGAAGCACCTTTTGAAGATCTCTACGGTCCTGCTTTTCGTTTCTATAGGGGCGACAGTGAGCTCAAAACGCACGGAGCGCGCTTCGGCGAGGTCAAGCTGCATTGGTACAAGGCTCTCGCTACTTACGAGCCGCCGAGAGGGAGCAAGGAGGCCGAGCGGGGACCTGAGGTGATTGAGTTCGAAGTCCCCTCACCGTACACCGGACGCGACATCTCGGAGTTCGCCGCCTTGAGCAAGTATGAGTATGTCTTCAGCTTGCGGTCGGGCGAGCTGTACTTGTGGACCCGTGCTGAAGGTCTGCGACTCCTCGAACCGCCCTGCGAAGCAGCGCGGCTCTTGGAGAGAGTTGGTGATGGATGCGTCTATTACGTGGCGGGCCACCCGGACAAAGCTGTGGGGACTCGAGACTATTCGCTCCGTCGGGTGAACCGCGAGCTGAGAGTAGAGACAATCTGGGAGTCCCCCGAAGCACAGATCATAGGTCTGGAGTATGACGAGAAGGGTGTAGAACTCAAGTTTTCCGAAGATCAGGTCGAGCAAGAGATCAAGCTTGCGCCCTGTAGTCCGAGTGAGGAACCCCCCTCCAAGAAAGGTTCCAGATAGGATGAATCGGCCGGTCTCCCGGTACGTGGCAAACTGCTCTCGCCGAGACAAGGACAACTACGTACCGAGCGAGCTTGTGAGGCTGGGCTCGTCGGTCGATGCCCAGCGCCTCGGCGCGCTCGCGGGTGCGGCCGTCGGCCCAGCCCCCAAAGAGGTTCCACACGAACGTTCCCCCCGACGGGAGGGGGGAGGAACCTCATCCCCCACGCGAGCTTCCATCCGCGACCCACCCCCGGACTTTGTCGTGGATCTGGTCCCGCACCGCCCGGAACTTCGCCAGCCGCTCCTCGTCCGACCCCTCGGCCGCCGCCGGATCGTCGAACGGCCAGAGCAGCCGCTCGGTCGGTCCGGGCCAGACCGGGCACGCCCGGGCCGCGCTCTCGCAGACGATGATCACGTAGTCCGGCGCGAGCGTGCCGAGGTAGTCGCGGAGGTCGGTCGGCTCGCCCTCGATCTCGATTCCCTCTTCGCGCATGACCTCGATCGCCAGCGGGTGGATGCGCTCGGCCGGCTCGCTGCCGGCGCTCAGGACCTCGAAGCGGTCGCCGACGTACTTCGCGAGATAGCCCGCCGCGATCTGGCTGCGGGCCGAGTTGCCGGTGCAGAGCACGAGGATGCTGGCGCGCCCCCGGATCATCCGAACCGCCCGGTGATGTAGTCCTCGGTCTCCTGCCGCATCGGCTTGATGAAGAGCTTGTCGGTGACGCCGTACTCGATCAGGTCGCCCAGGTACAGGAACGCGGTGTAGTCGGAGACCCGGGAGGCCTGCTGCATGTTGTGGGTGACGATGATCTGCGTGTAGCGTTCCTTGAGGTCGCGCATCAGCTCCTCGATCTTGGCGGTGGCGATCGGGTCGAGGGCCGAGCACGGCTCGTCGAAGAGCAGGATCTCGGGCTCGGTGGCGATCGCCCGGGCGATGCACAGCCGCTGCTGCTGGCCTCCGGACAGCCCGGTGGCGACGTCCTCCAGCCGGTCCTTGACCTCGTCCCAGAGCGCCGCCGCGCGCAGGCTCTGCTCGACGATCTCGTCGAGCTCGCTGCGCTTGCCAATGCCCTGGATGCGGCAGCCGTAGGCGACGTTCTCGTAGATCGACTTCGGGAACGGGTTCGACTTCTGGAACACCATGCCGACGCGCTTGCGCAGCAGGTTGACGTCGGTGTCGGCGCCCAGGATGCTGTCGCCCTCGAGCAGCACGTCGCCCTCGACCCGGGCGATCGGGATCAGGTCGTTGAGCCGGTTGAAGCAGCGCAGGAGCGTCGACTTGCCGCACCCCGAGGGACCGATGAGCGCGGTGATCTCGCGGCGCGGAATCTCCATCGAGATGTCGTTGAGCGCCTGCTTGTCGCCGTAGAAGAGGCTCAGCCCCCGGACCTCCATGATCGGGTCCCGGATGCCGGGGTCGAGCGCTCCGCTCGCCTCCGCGCCATCCCGCGTCGGGCTCGGTAGGGCCGGCGTGGCGTCGTTCGTCGAGGGTTCCGGCATAGCAGGCGACTCCATCGAGCTACCACCTCCGCTCGGCCTTGCGCCGCAGGACGACCGCGGCCAGGTTCATCACCATCAGGAAGCCCAGCAGGACGAGGATCGCCGCCGAGGTCTTCTCCACGAACGCCCGCTCGGGGCTGTCCGCCCAGAGGTAGACCTGCACCGGCAGTACGGTAGCGGGGTCGAAGATGCCCTGGGGCACATCGACGATGAAGGCTACCATCCCGATCATCAGCAGCGGCGCCGACTCGCCCAGCGCCTGGGACATGCCGATGATGGTCCCGGTCAGGATCCCGGGCAGCGCCAGCGGCAGGACGTGGTGGAACACGACCTGCATCGGCGAGGCGCCCAGGCCGTAGGCGGCCTCCCGGATCGACGGCGGCACGCCGGTCAGCGCCGCCCGGGCCGGGATGATGATCCGCGGCAGCGTGATCAGGCTCAGCACCATCCCGCCCACGAGCGGCGCGGAGCGGGGCATGCCGAAGAAGTTGAGGAACACCGCCAGGCCGAGCAGGCCGAAGACGATCGAGGGCACCGCGGCCAGGTTGTTGATGTTGACCTCGATGACGTCGGTCAGGCGGTTCCTGGGCGCGAACTCCTCGAGGTAGACGGCCGTCGCCACGCCGAGCGGGAAGGCCAGGACGAGCGTCACCAGCATCGTGTAGAAGGAGCCCTTGACCGCGCCCCAGATGCCCGCCATCTCGGGCTCGCGCGAATCGCCGGAGGTGAAGAAGCGGGTGTGGAAGCGGAGCTCGAGCCGCCCCTGCCCGGCGAGCGCGTCGAGCCAGGCGATCTGCCGGTCGGAGACCCGGCGCTCGGCCTCGGGCACGGCGCGCGGGATGGCGCCCTTGAACAGCATGTCGGCGTCGTCGGAGGCGAGCAGCCAGAGATGACGGCTCGCGCCGACCAGCGACGGCTCGGCGGTCACCAGGTTCTGCAGATCGAACGCCGCGCTGTTGCTGACCAGGTCGTAGAGCTCGCGCAGCTCGCTCCGGCCGGTGACCTCCGGGAAGAGCTGCGCCAGGGCGCCGCGCACGAGCGAGTTGTAGTTGGCCTGCGCCAGGGCTTCCGGGTCGTGGGTGCCGGCCGGATCGAGGACCTCCGGATCGAAGTGGATCTCGAGGCCGAGGTGGGTCTGGCGGAACGCCGAGTGCCCCTTGGCGACGATCGAGGCGAACAGCACCGCCAGGAAGCCGACCGCCACGACCACCGCGGTCAGGCAGGCGACGCGGAAGCGCCGCTCCGCCCGGTAGCGGCCGCGGAGCCGGGCGGCGACCGCCTCGGTGCCGAGCGCCGGATGGCCCCCGGGCCGGCTCACTCGTACTGCTCCCGGTACCTGCGGACGACCTTCAGGGCGATGACGTTGAGAGCCAGCGTGACCGCGAACAGCACCAGCCCGAGCGCGAACGCCGACAGGGTCTTGGGGCTGTCGAACTCCAGGTCGCCGACCAGCAGCGTCACGATCTGGACGGTGACCGTGGTGACCGCTTCGAGCGGATTGGCGGTCAGGTTCGCGGACAGGCCGGCCGCCATGACCACGATCATGGTCTCGCCGATCGCCCGCGAGACCGCGAGCAGGATGCCGCCGACGATGCCCGGCAGCGCGGCCGGGAAGACCACCTTCCGAATGGTCTCCGACTGGGTCGCTCCGAGGCCGTACGACGCCTCCCGGAGCCCCTGGGGCACGGCGGTGATGACGTCGTCCGAGATCGACGAGACGAACGGGATGATCATGACCCCCATCACGCAGCCGGCCACCAGCGCGCTCTCGGAAGAGACGTCGAGCCCGAGCCGGTCGCCGAACCCCCGCACCGCGGGAGCGACGGTCAGCGCCGCGAAGAAGCCGTAGACAACGGTCGGAACGCCGGCGAGGATCTCGACCAGCGGCTTGGCCACCGTGCGCACGCGGGCCGCCGCGTACTCGGCCAGGTAGATGGCGGCGAGCAGCCCGATCGGCACGGCCACGGCCATGGCGATGGCGCTGATCAGGAGCGTGCCGGCGAACAGCGGCACCGCGCCGAAGGAGCCCGAGCTGCCCACCTGATCGGCGCGCAGCGCGGTCTGCGGGCTCCACTCGAGCCCGAACAGGAACTCCGTGATCGGCACCGCCTGGAAGAACCGGAGCGCTTCGAACAGCAGCGACAGCACGATGCCGACGGTGGTGAAGATGGCGATGGTCGAAGCGGCCAGCAGGATTCCCTTGAAGGCCGCCTCGACCCTGCGCATCGCCCGCAGCCGGCGGGAGATCAGCCGGTAGCCGATCGCGGCGCCACCGAGGGTCAAGAGCACGATCAGGATCGACCGCGCCCAGCGGCCCCGCTGGCGCAGGTCGAGGTAACGGTCGGCGGCCGCTCGCAGGGTGGCGTCGACCTCGCCGCTCACGATGTTGCCGGTGGCGAGGTTCTGGGCGTCGTTCAGGAACAGCCCGACGCGCTCGGCGGGCAGCTCCTGGATCTCGGGCGGCAGGCCGGCGGCGACCATGCCGTCGACGACCGTCCCCTCGAGCGCGAGCCAGGCGCCGAGCGCCAGGCAGCTCGGCAGCAGGCACCAGAGCAGGATCCACGAGCCGTAGTAGCCGGGCAGCGAGCCGAGCTGCCGGGGATGGGCCACCAGCCGGATCGCGCGGCGGCGGCCGAGCGCGTAGCCGGCCGCCGAGAGCGCCAGCAGCAGCGTCAGCAGCGGTAGCAGGTTCATGGCGGGTGGATTGCGTCCCGGGGCCGGGTCTAGGGCGCGACGTTGTTCGCCAGGCCCCGGGCGGCGGTCTGCACCTCGCCGCGCTCGGCCGTCGGCATCGGGATGAGGCCGGCGTCGGACAGGTAGCCGCCCTCGCCCCAGGAGCGGTCGGAGGTGAACTCCCGAACGTACTCCTTGATCCCCGGAATCACCCCGGCGTGCGCTCCCTTGACGTAGAAGTAGAGCGGGCGCGACACCGGGTAGCTGCCGTCGGCGATGTTGTCGAAGGTCGGCTCGACGCCGTCGATCGGGCTGCCCTGGAGCTTGTCGGAGTTCTGGTCGAGAAAGCTGAAGCCGAAAACGCCGACCGCGCCCGGGTTCTTCTCGAGCTTCTGCACGATCAGGTTGTCGTTCTCGCCCGCTTCGATGAACGCGCCGTCTTCGCGGATGGTGTGGCAGACCCGCTTGTACTCGTCGACGTCGCTGGTCTCGAGCGCCTCGATCCAGGCGAACGACTTGCAGCCGCCCTCCATGGCCAGCTCGACGAACGCGTCGCGGGTGCCCGAGGTCGGTGGCGGTCCGAGCACCTCGATCTCGACCGCCGGCAGGGTCGGGTTGACGTCGCGCCAGGTCCTGTGCGGGTTGGCCTGCAGCCGGCCCTCGGCCGCGGGGACCTGCTTGGCGAGCGCCAGCCACAGGTCCCGGAGCGAGATCCGGAGCTGCTGGGCCTTGCGCGAGTTGGCGACCACGATGCCGTCGTAGCCGATCTTCACCTCGGTGATGTCGGTGACGCCGTGGGCGCGGCACTGCTCGACCTCGGAGCTCTTGATCGCCCGCGAGGCGTTGGTGATGTCGGGGTGCTCGACGCCGACGCCGGCGCAGAAGAGCTTGAAGCCGCCCCCCGAGCCGGTGCTCTCGACGACCGGAGTCTTGAACCTGGTGGTCCGTCCGAGCTGCTCGGCCACCTTGGTGGAGAACGGGTAGACAGTCGACGAGCCGACGATGCGGACCTGATCACGCTGGGCGTGGGCGGCGGCGCCGAGGAGCAGCAGCCCCGCGATGGCCGGAACGAGGGTTTTCTTCATGGGTTGAGCCTGGCATCCGCGGGTGGCGGCGCCGCGACCGGCGTGTGACAGCGAGGTGACGCCCCCGCCCGGCCCTCAGCCGCCGGGGGCGCCGGTGCCCTCGGGCGTGTGGCGGATGTCGCGAGCTTCGAGGTAATAGATGACGTCCTCTGCGACATTGGTGGCGTGGTCCGCGATCCGCTCGAGATTGTGGGCGATGAACAGGATGTGGAGCGCGCGGCTCACGGTCGTCGGGTCCTCGGCCATGAACGACAGCAGCTCGCGGAAGATCTGCTCCCAGAGATCGTCGACGTCGTTGTCGCGCTGGCAGACCTCGAGGGCGAGACGCGGGTCCTTGTTGGTGAAGGAATCGAGGCCGTCGCGCAGCATCCCGCGCGCGATCTCGGCCATTCTGGGGATGTCGATGTAGGGCTTGAGCGGCGGCTCCTGGTTGAGCGCCAGGACCCCTTCGGAGATGTTCTTGGTGGAGTCGCCGACGCGCTCGAGCTCGTGGATGATGCGCGTCACCGCGATCAGGAAGCGCAGGTCGCCGGCGGTCGGCTGCTGGCGGGCCATCAGCAGGTAGCAGCGCTCGTCGAGCCGCTTCTCCAGATCGTCCACCTTCCGGTCTCGCTTCGGGATCGCCTCCGCCGCCTCGGAGTCGCGTTCGAGCAGCGCTCGGATCACGTCGGCGACCATCTCCTCGACCTCCGCGCCCATGCGCAGAACCTCCTGACGAACCTGATCGAGGTCGTGATCGACGTGTCTCGGCATGGTGTCCTCGTAGGTGGCGATGGGCATTGTAACGATCCCGCGCGCGGCGGGTCGATCAGAAATCGACCTGCCAGCGCATCAGGACGAAGTTGGCGTCGCCGACGCCGTCGACGTCGGCGGCGACGAAGTTGAGCATCAGGCGGGTCGCCGGGTTCGGATACCAGTTGAGGCCAAGCGTGACGTCATCCTGCTCGCCGCCGGCGATGCCGGCGTCGGTCAGGTCGAGGGTCGAGAAACGGATCACCGCCTCCCAGGCGCCCTTGCCGCCGCCCTTGCCCCACGGCCGATTGGGCTTCTGGCGGTCGAACGCGCCGTCGCCGGTCTTGAACCGGCGGTAGTCGTCGGTCAGGAAGTAGCCGGCCTGGATGTAGGCGCCGTCGAAGGTCGGATCGGGGCCGAAGGGAGTATCGACGTCCGCCCGGATGTACTCGCCGGCGAACCAGAAGCGGTCGAGCACGCCCGCGATCTCGGCGCCCAGGATGAGCGCGCTGTCGGCGGCGAAGGTGCCCGTGTCGAGCAGCCGGGTCGTGAAGTGGGCTTCGGGGCGGGAGCGGAAGCGGATGCCGCTCTCCCGCTCGCGGTTGTTGGCCGCCAGCCCGAGGTGCAGGAACCGCGTGCCCTTGTCCTGGTAGATCGGACGGAAGCCGATTCTGCCGGTGATGTTGAGGTCCTTCTCGCTGGTGCTCACGCCGAACTCGTCGGCGTCGTAGAAGGCGCCCACTCCCCAGTTGAGCAGGTCGCCGCTCTTGCCGTGCACGCCGACGCCCGAGTTGCGGCTGGGGGCGAACGCCTCGACCGGCAGCGAGGGCTCCAGGAAGGCGACGTACTTCGAACTGGTCAGCTCCTCGAGGCTGAAGTACTCCTTGTAGTGCCCGACGCGCACCTCGCCGAAGTCGTGGTCGAAGCCGATCCAGAGATCCTTGACGCTGGTGCCGCCGGCGAAATCGTACTGCGCCTTGAACTTGACCCGGCTGTAGATGGTGCCCTCGAAGAACAGTCGCGCGCGGCGGAACTCGAAGCCGTTCTGGAACTCGTCCCGCCCGAAGGCCGCCTCGATCGAGGCGTCGGGCTCGGCGAACGTGAAGTCGGCCTGGATGCGGCCGCCGAACTTCAGCTTGAACTCGTCGCCCTTTTCGACCTTGAAGCCGTTGCTCCACTTCACGACCCAGGGGTCTTCCTTCTCCTTCTCTTCGTCGTCGGCCCACGCGACATGGGTGACGGTCGTCAGTCCGGCGAAGGCGTAGAGGCCCGCCACGAGGAGGCGGAGTCGCTTCGACATGCAATCTCTCCTTATCGGGTCCGCGATTCGGGTTGAGCCGGTTGGATCAGGTGTCGCCCCGGCAGAGTCGGACCCTAGCGGGGACCGGAGGCCGCGGTGCGACGCCGATGTTACAGGCCTGCGACAGACGGGTCCGGGGTCGCCGACCCGCTGAGCGGCAAGGTGACCCGAAACCGGCTGCCCGTGCCGAGCTCGCTTTCGACCTCGACCGAGCCGCCGTGCAGCTGGGCCGCGTGCTTGACGATCGCCAGGCCGAGGCCGGTGCCGCCCTCGTCGCGCGATCTGCCCTTGTCCACCCGATAGAAGCGCTCGAAGAGCCGATCGACCGACTCCGGCGCGATGCCGATGCCGGTGTCGGCGATCTCCAGGACGATCCGGTCGTCCTCGGCGGCCAACCGCACCTCGACCCGCCCGCCCGGACGGTTGTACTTGATCGCATTCTCCAGCAGGTTGATGCACAGCCGCACGATCGCCTCGGCGTCGCCCTGGATCGGCGGCACCGGCTGGCGGTCGACGCTCAGCTCGACGCCGCGCTCGACGGCTCCTTCGGCGGTGAGCTCGATCGCTTCGTCGAGCACCGCTCCCACGTCGATCTCGCCCCAGTGGCTTCGGGCCGCGGGCTCCTCGAGCCGCGACAGGGTGAGCAGGTCGGACAGCAGCGCCTCGAGCCGCTGGCACTGCTTGAGGATGCGATCCAGGAAACGGCCGGCCGTCTCGCGGTCGTCGAGCGCGCCCTCGCGCAGGGTCTCGGCGAAGCCCCGAATGGCCGAGAGCGGCGTCTTGAGCTCGTGCGAGACGTTGGCGACGAAGTCGCGCCGGATCTCCCCGACCCGCAGCAGCGGCGTCAGGTCGCGGGCGAGCACCACGACGCCCGCTCCGTCGGGGAGCGGCGAGCTCGCGAGGATGACGGTCCGGCGGCGGCCGCGGGTCACGTCGAGCTCGATCTGCCTGCCCTGGCCCGACTCGAGGGTCTCCGAGATCATCCGTTCGAGCGCCGTCTGGCGGGTCAGCTCGAGAACCGTCCGACCCTCGGCCTCGCCGGTGACGCCGAACAGCTCGCGCCAGGGAGCGTTGACCAGCATCGAGCGCCCGCCGGCGTCGGCGACCAGGACCCCTTCCGACATGCTGCCGAGCACGGTGAGCAGATGCTCGCGCTCTCCGGCGAGGCGCTCGAGCCGCAGCCGGGCGTGGTCGCCGAGGCGCTGGAGAGCCGCGGCGGGGTCCGTCGCGGAGCCACCGGAGGCGGGAGCGGCGCGCTGGGCGCCGGGCGAGCCGAGCCCCGCGGCCAGCTCGTCGACCGATGCGGTCAGCCGGTGGCGCTCGCGGCTTTGTTGGGCCAGGGCCGTGGCGCCGGCGATGGCCAGGGCGAGCCCGAGTCCGGCGGCCAGCCGCCAAGCCAGCTCCGCCGATTCGACCTCGTCGCCGAGGAGGACCCAGAGCGCGGCTGCACCGACCGCGCCGAACACCCCGATCGGCACGAGCCTGCCGAGGTGGCCGCCACTCGAGTGAGTCGCCATCGCGCTCAGGTCCGCAGCCGGTAGCCGACGCCGATGACGGTCTCGATCCGCTCCGCCGCCTCGCCCAGCTTGCGGCGCAGGCGGCGGATGTGGGTGTCCACCGTCCGGCTGTCGACATCGTCGGCGTAGCCCCAGACGTCGGACAGCAGGTTCGCTCGGGTCTGGACGCGCCCGGAGCGCCCCATCAGCGCCTTCATCAGCCGGAACTCGGTCGCGGTCAGCGGCACCTCCCGGCCATCGAGCAGGAGCCGGTGTCCGGGCACGTCGAGCAGCAGGTCGCCGCACTCGATGGTCGGTGCCTCCTCTTTCGATGCGCTCGCGCGCCTGAGCACGGCCTTGACCCGGAGAACGACCTCCCGCGGGCTGAACGGCTTGGTCAGGTAGTCGTCGGCGCCGAGCTCGAGCCCGACGATCCGGTCGATCTCTTCGCCCTTGGCGGTCAGCATCATGATCGGGAGGCGCGCCGTACGCTCGTCCCGCTTGAGGATGCGCGCCAGCTCCAGGCCGTCGAGTCCCGGCAGCATGAGGTCGAGAAGCAGCAGGCTCGGCGGGTGCCTGCGGATCGTCTCGAGCGCCCGGTCGCCGCGCGACTCGACCTTGACCTCGAAGCCCTCGCGCTCGAGGTTGTACTCGAGGATCTCGGCGATGTCGGCCTCGTCTTCGACGACGAGGATCAGCGGGCTGGACACTGGACGGCGCAGCTTAGCACGCGGCTTCTCCACAGCGACTGTGGAAAAGCCTGAGGAAAAGGTGTGGGTGGAAGGCCGGCGAGGCCGTAGCCGCCGAGCGGGAATGCGGATTGAACAAGCTCTTGTGCAATCGAAACAAGTTCTTTGTTTTCAGCTTTTAAGTAGATCGAGGCCGAGCGTCCCGAAAGCCCGCCGGGCGCGGGCGTCGCGGCTTTTCCACAGTCGCTCCTCCCTGAGGCGTCCGTAAGTTGCTGTTCACGAGTCACTTAGGGCGCGAACGGGTCTCCGTTCGGGGTGCCGGGCGGGTTGGTGTAGAGTCGGTCCTCGCGAACTCGGGGAGGCGGATCGGACCACGAAGGAGGCGTGATTCTGAGCACGGAGGGGAGCCCTTTGCGGCGCACGCCACTGTACGACTGCCACCTGCGCGCCGGCGCGCGGATGGTGGGGTTCGCCGGCTGGGAGCTGCCGGTGCAGTACTCGGGCGTCATCGACGAGCACCGCGCGGTGCGCTCCCGGGCCGGGCTGTTCGACGTCTCGCACATGGGGGAGTTTCGAGTTTCCGGTCCGGAGGCCGTGGAGTTTCTCGACCGGAACACGCCGAACAACGTGGCGCGGCTCGAGACCGGCCGCGCCCACTACAGCGGGTTGATGACCGAGCAAGGCACCTACGCCGACGACCTGCTGGTCTACCGGCGGGGAGAGTCGGAATTCCTGCTGGTCGTCAACGCCGCCAACCGCGAGCGCGATCTGGCGATCCTCGAGCAGCGCTCGGCCGGGCACGACCTGCGCGTCGAGGACCGCTCGGACGACTACGCGCTCCTGGCGGTCCAGGGACCCGAGGCCGCCGGCATCGTCGGCGAGCTCAGCGCCAATCCGGTCGGCGAGCTCCGCTACTACGGCTTCCTGGAAGGGAGCCTGCTGGGCGCGCCGGCCCTCATCTCGCGCACCGGCTACACCGGCGAGGACGGCTTCGAGCTCTACCTCGCCCCGGAGCAGGCCGAGGCGGTCTGGGAGGCATTGCTCGCGGCAGGCGCCTCGGCGGGGCTCGTGCCGGCCGGCCTCGGGGCGCGCGACACCCTGCGGCTGGAGGCCGCGATGGCGCTGTACGGACACGAGCTCAACGAGGAGATCACCCCCCTCGAAGCGGGCCTCGGTTGGGTGGTCAAGCTCAAGAAGGGCGAGTTCGTCGGGCGCGACGTGCTGGTGGCCCAGAAGCAGGAAGGCCTGCGGCGGCGACTCGCCGGCTTCGAGATCGTCGAGCGGGGCATCGCCCGCGAGGGGCACGAGGTGTTCGCCGAGG
>JBFGLX010000075.1:0-12319 GCA_041575955.1 Thermoanaerobaculia bacterium | reverse complement strand
GGCGTGATCCTCAGGGTGCAGGGCGGCAGGATCCTCGCGGCGCAGGCGGGCTCGCTTCAGGGCGACGGCTCGCTCGAGTGCACCTTTCGCCGCGGCGAGTTCGCCAAGAGCATCTTGAAGATGGACAAGAGCATCCCGAAGCTCACGCTCGACCGCGAGCTCGGCTTCGAGAAGGGCATTCCGATCCCGGCTCGCCCGGCCGCTCTCGGCCCCGCCCCCGCGGAAGAGGCTTGACGGGGCCGGCGGTCAGCCGGCCGAGTATCTAACTAGTTGCCAACCAGTTGATTGCGCCCGATCCGAGGCCCGAGGTCAATGACGCGTCGAGCAGCGGCCTGTTAGAGTTCGGTCGGCCGTGATGCCGCGAACACGTGGAGTCGCGCCCGCCCGGCGGGTGGGCGTCGGTGGGTCCCTTCTGGTCGCCGCCTGGATCCTGGCGCCGGCGGTGGGCTGGGCGGTGGCGGCGGAGACGCTCGACCTGCGCGTCGGCTTGGCGTTCGTCGATCTTCCGCCGTCTTCGCAGGTCTCCTTCCAGGAGGTCCTCGAGCAGTACGGAGCCGAGGTGCTCTTGCTCGAGCAGGGGCCGGATCCGCGCGAGGCGCTGGAGATCCACCCGTCGCTCGACTTCGTCGTCAGGGTGGTTCGCCAGGAGCAGCGCACGACCGCGAGCATCTACGGCAGAGACGGCACGCTCCATCGTCGGGAGATCGGCGCCGATCGCTCCCAGGGAGAGCTGGAGAGCCTGGTCCTCCGCTACCTGTCGGAGCGCGGCCCGGCCCAGGAGGCGGGCGGGCCCCGTCTCGCGGAGACCCTGCCGAGCGACGCGGAGGGGCTGACCGCGCTCGGCAAGAGCCTGCTCCGCGACGGACGGCCCGCGGAGGCGAAGCAACGCCTGCTCGAGGCCCTGGCGGCGGACCCCGGCGACGCGGACGCGCACTTCTACCTGGCCAAGTGCTACGAGAAGCTCGGTCCGGAGGAGCGCGCGGTCGAGCACCTCGAGAGCGCGCTGCGCATCGATCCCGAGCACGAGCGGGCCAGCGTCGCCCTCGGCAACCACCACCTGAGGTCCGGCAACCTCAACGAGGCGATCGCGATCTACAAGCGGTGGGTTGACTCGCCGCAGAACGGCGCCACCGCCCGCTGGAACCTGGCCCTGGCCTATCAGAAGAAGCGAGATTGGGCCGCCGCGCTGGAGAACCTCGAGTCCATCGATCGTACCGACCCGCTGTTCACCCGCGCCCAGGAGAAGATCCTCGAGATCGAGGGCTCGTCGCGGTGGGATCCCCTGGCCTGGCGCTGGCCGGTCGTTGCGGGCGCGCTCGGTCTCTTCGCGGTCGTCGCGGTCGTGCTCTTCGTGCTGTGGCGGCGGCGCGGGAAGCCGGACGAGGCCGAGGGCGAGGCGAGGGTGTTCGTCTCCTATCGTCGCGAAGACAGCGCCGACGTCACCGGCCGGATCTGCGACCGCCTTGCCGGCCGGTTCGGCCATGAGGCCGTCTTCATGGACGTGGACAGCATTCCCCTGGGCGCGGACTACCGCAGCGACATCCAGACCGCCGTCGGCCGCTGCGATGCCCTGCTCGTGATCATCGGCGACCGCTGGCTGTCGGTCACCGACGACGCCGGCCGGCGCAGGCTCGACGATCCCGGCGACTTCGTCCACATCGAGGTCCGATGGGCGCTCGAAAGGGGAGTGCCGGTCGTTCCGATCCTCGTCCAGGGCGCCAGCATCCCGTCCCCGGAGGAGCTGCCCGAGCCGCTCCGGCCGCTCGCCTTCCGCAACGCCGCGGAAGTCCGGCCGGGCCGCGACTTCCATCCCGACGTCGACCGGCTGATCGAAAGCCTCCTGGCGAGCGCCCGGGCTCGGGAGTCGAGCGATCGCCAAACGGTCGAGCAGCCGCAGGTCGAGGATCGAGAAGTGCGTGGCGGCAATCCTGGAGGGCAGGGGGTTGCGTGACTAGAGGGGATCTCGATCGGCGTTCAGCGCGGCCTTCGCCAGCGAGGCGCATGGGAGCAGGAATGGCGAGCAGGAGCATTCGGGCGGCGACGGTCGGAATCCTGGCGATCGGAGCTCCCGCTTTCCCCTGTTCCGTTGCCGGGCCGCTGCGCACGCCGCAGGTTCTCGTCGAGCGGGCCGCGCTCGTCGTTCACGCCCGGGTCGAGGGCGTCGCCGACGTGGCCGGGGCGTCGGAGAGCGCGGAGGCCGAGAGCCCGACCCGGGTTCGCTTCCGGGTTCTGCGGATTCTGAAAGGTAGCTTCGACGGCGACGAGCTGAGCTTCGACGGCCAGGTCGTTGCGGAGGACGACTGGAACGACCGACCGGTCCCGTACGATTTCGTCAGGCCCGGCGGCAGGCGAGGCAACTGCTTCGCGCGCGACTACAAGCAGGGGGCGGAGTATCTCCTCCTGCTCGACGAGGTCGGATCCGAGACGGCCGGGGGCTCCGGCTGGTCGCCATACTGGGCGGCACTGGGTCCCACGAACGAACAGATCGCGGGCAGCGGCGATCCGTGGCTCGCCTGGGTGGCTCGGCAGATCGAGGGCAAGCCGGACCCCTGACAGGCGGTCGCTCCGCCTCCGTGCGGTGCCGAAGCCCTCAGGCGCCGGCGCGCAGGGTCCGCAAGTGCCGGAAGCCGACCAGGCGCTCGGCGTCCTCGTCCCACAGGTGCAGGCGCGCGCACCGCAGGCTGCTGCGGATCGTCAGGCGGGTCACCCGCTGCAGCTCGGGCACCTGGCGGAAGCACTCCATGAGCCGGTAGTTGGGGATCCGGCTGGCCAGGTGGTGGATGTGGTGGAAGCCGATGTTGCCGGTGAACCAGTGGAGCAGGCGAGGGAGGTCGTAGAACGAGCTCCCCTCGATGGCGGCGCGGTGAAAGTCCCATTCCTCGTGCTCGCGCCAGTAGGTGTCCTCGAACTGGTGCTGGACGTAGAACAGCCACATTCCCAGCCCGCCGCTGAGCAGCGTGATCGGCGCCTGGACCATCAGGAAGCGGTCGAGGCCGATCAGCAGCCAGGCGAGCCCGAGCGCGACCGCCACGCCCAGGTTGGTCCACATGACGCTCGCCCACTCCCGCTTCCAGTTGCGCGGAATGTCGAGCGGCAGCCGGTGCTTGAGGACGAACTGGATCGACGGGCCGAGCAGCAGCAGGACCAGCGGGTGCCGGAACAGGCGGTACTTCAGCCGGCCCCAGCGCCCGAGCTCGAGGTACTCGCGCACCGTCAGGGTGTCGACGTCGCCCAGGCCGCGGCGGTCGAGGTCCCCCGAGGCGCCGTGGTGGATGGCGTGGGTGCGGCGCCAGTAGGCGTAGGGCATCAGGGTCAAAACCCCGATCAGGCCGCCGACCCGGTTGTTGACGGTCCGCGAGCGGAAGAAGGCGCCGTGGCCGCAGTCGTGCTGGAAGATGAACAGGCGGGTCTGCAGGCCGGCGGCCGGCAGCGCCAGCAGCAGCGTCAGCCAGTAGGGCCCGCGCAGGCTGAGCAGCATCAGGCCCCAGGTCAATGCGAACAGGGCGCCGGTGGTCAGCAGCTGGAACCACGCCTTGCCGTCGACCGGGTTGGAGTAGGGCGCCAGCAGACGACTCCAGTACTTGCTCTGGGCTGCGGGGGTCGGTTTGTGCATCTCGCTCTCCTGCCTGCTAGCCGGGCACCTCGCCGAGCTCGGCGTCGAGCAGGCTGCCGAGCTCCTTGGTGCGGCTCCGGTGGCGCAGCTTGCGCATCGCCGTGGCCTCGATCTGGCGGATGCGCTCGCGGGTGACGTTGAACGTGCGCCCGACCTCCTCGAGGGTCTGGCCCTCCTCTTCGTCGATGCCGAAGCGCCGCCGCAGGATCAGCTCCTCGCGCGGCGTCAGCGTCTTGAGGACCTTCACGGTGTGCTCGCGCAGATTGCCCGAGAGCGCCGAGTCGAGCGGCGACACCGCCTCGCGGTCCTCGACGAAGTCGCCGAGGCGGGCGTCTTCCTCCATGCCCACCGGCGCCTCGAGCGAGACCGGGTACTGAGCCATCTTCCGGACCTCGCGCACGCGCGCGGCGGGCAGGTCCATCTGCTCGCCGATCTCCTCGGCGGTCGGCTCGCGCCCGAGCTCCTGGAGCAGGGCGCTACTGGTGCGCACCAGCCGCTTGATGGCCTCCATCATGTGCACCGGGATGCGGATGGTGCGCACCTGGTCGGCGATCGCTCGGGACATCGCCTGGCGAATCCACCAGTGGGCGTAGGTCGAGAACTTGTAGCCGCGGCGGTACTCGAACTTCTCGACCGCCTTCATCAGGCCGATGTTGCCCTCTTGGATCAGGTCCAGGAACTGCAGGCCGCGGCTGGCGTGCTTCTTGGCGACCGAGATCACCAGCCGCAGGTTGGCGACGATCAGCTTCTCCTTGGCGCGCTCGCACTCCGCCTCGCCGCGGCGGATGGCGCGCATGGCGTCGCCGAGCTCCGGCGCGGTCACGCCGCAGCGCGCCTCCAGAGCCCGCAGCTTGCGCCGGTGGCGCGCGATCCGCCGCCGGTGCAGCGCGCGGATCTCGGGATTGGCGTCGCGATCGAGGGCGACGCGCGCCCGCCGGACGTCGCGCTCGAGGCGCGTGAACTCGCGCTCGATCCCGGCGAGCAGCTCGATCAGCTCGTTGCGTATGGCGAACGTGTGGCCGAGGGCGCGGACGTCGGACGCGATCTTGCCCATCAGCCGATCGATCTCGCGCTCCAGCTGCTGGTGCCGTTCGCTCTGCCGGCGAGCGCGCTTCTGCCGGGCGAGCAGCTTGGCGATCGCCCGGTCGTGGCGCGCGATCCGCGCCAGCCGGTCGAGCTGCTTCTGGAGACGGCCCTCGGCCTGGGCGTCGAGCGCCGCCTCTTCGGCCGCCGGCCGCGCCGCCCGGGTCCGGCCGTGCTCGAGCTCGTGCCGGCGCAGCAGCTCCCGCGCCAGCTCCGGCCGGGCGCCGAGGGCCGCGTAGATGATCCACTCGCCGTGCTCCAGGCTGCGGGCGATCTCGAGCTCGCCGTGCCGGTCGAGCAGCGGTACCGAGCCCATCTCGCGCAGGTACATCCGGATCGGATCCCGCGACGGATCGAGCTCGCGCGGCGCGGCCGGCGCCGGCGTCTCGAGCTCCTCGAACCCCTCCGCCGGGGCCTCGGCGAACTGCCGGCTCCGGTAGCCTCGGGCGCCTGCGATCCACACGATGCCGGCCTCGGCCAGGGCCGCGGGGAGCGCGCCGCAAGTCTCGGGCGGGTCGCCGGCCAGCCCGTCGGCCTCGTCGGCGAGCAGGTATCCCTTGCGCCGGCCGAGCTCCATGAGACGCTTGAGCGCCCTGCTGTCTTGGTCGAAGGTTGTCATCGAGGGGATTCGTCCGCCGGACCCGATCGATCTCGGGCGCGGCGCGCGGGCGTGTCCGGGGGTCGTCAGGCTCGAGGCTGCCAGGCGGGCCTCGGGCCCCACTATACCCTCTTGGCCCGTCCGATATCCGATTCGTGTAAGTTCGGGCCGCCCGCATGTGCGCTGAACGCTTCGAGGCCGTCCTCCCGGCGCCGGTCACCGGCGGAGTGAGCCGCTCCAGGCGGCTGTCGCTGCTCGCCTTGCTCTACGTCTCTCAGGCCATCCCGCTCGGCTTCTTCATCGAGGCGGTGCCGGCGATCGGGCGCGACTTCGGTCTCACCCTGCGCGACGTCGGGCTGCTCCAGGCGCTGGCGCTGCCGTTCCTGATCAAGTTCCTGTGGGCGCCGGTGGTGGACGGCCGGATGTCGCCGCGGTGGGGCCACTACCGCTCCTGGCTGCTGCCGCTGCAGGCGCTGGCGGTGGCGGCGGTGGTGGCGATCGCGCTGCTCGACCCGCGGCGCCAGCTCGGCTGGCTGCTGCCGCTCGGGGCGGTCTTCATGCTGCTGGCAGCGACCCAGGACATCGCCTCGGACGGCCTCGCGGTGCGCATCCTGGCGCGGCGCGAGCGCGGCCTCGGCAACGGCGTCCAGGTCGGTGGCTTCTATCTCGGCCAGATCCTCGGCGGCGGCATGATGCTGATCCTCTTCAGCCGCCTCGGCTGGCGGCCGGCGATGCTGGCCATGGCGCTGCTGCTGGCGCTGCCGCTGGCCAGCCTGGCGACGTTCCGGGAGCCGCCGGTGTCGCGGCCGGCGCGCTCGCGGATCGACTACCGCGCGCTGGGGCGCTTCTTCCGCCGCCCGGGGGCGGCGCCATGGGTCGCCGTGCTGGTGCTCTACCGGGCGGGCGATGCGATGGCCCTGACCATGGCCCGCCCGATGCTGGTCGACCTGGGCCTCGACCTGGCCCAGATCGGGCTGATCGTCGGACTCGGCGTTTCGGTCGCGGCGCTGGTGGGCGCGCTGGCCGGAGGCGTCGCCATCGAGCGCATCGGCCGCAAGCGGGCGCTGGCGCTGTTCGCGGCCGTCCACGCGCTGGCGCTCCTGGGCTACGGTCTGCCGGCGCTCGGGTGGAGCTCGCTGCCGATCCTCTGGGCGGTGTCGATCGGCGCCGCGCTGGCGGGCGGCATGGCGACCACCGCGCTCTACACGCACATGATGGACCGCTCGTCGGTCGCCAGCGGCGGCACCGACTTCACGCTCCAGCAGTCCCTGGCCGCGGCCGGGCCACTGGCCGGGGCGGCCGCCAGCGGGCTGCTCGCCGAGGCGCTGGGCTACGCGGGCCACTTCGCCGTCTGCGCCGGCATGAGCGCGTTCGTGGCGCTGCTGGTGGTCGCCGGCCTGCGGGTGGTGCCGGGGGAGCGGCGGCCCCGAGAATCGGGTTGACTCCATCCCGAAGCTGTGTCCTGATCTGCTCCCTGGACGGCTTCGGCAGGTGGATCATCCGCCCTCCCGCGGGCCGGTCCTGAAATAGGAGGTGGACATGCGGTACCGCTTCGGCTGCCGAGCCTGTCTGCCGTTCGCCGCCGTCGTGGTCCTGGCGCTGGGCGCCGCCGCGACCCCGTCACTCGCCGCCGAGCCGTCGACCGGCCGTCTCTTCGTGGTGGTCAAGGTCTCGGACAACGCCCTCGCCGAGCTTCCGGCACGCGCCTCGGCGATCACCCCCGAAGGCCGCCTCGTCGACTACGCCGAGGAGCTGCTCAGCCGGGCGCCGAACGTGCAGAGCTTCATGCTCGAGCCGCTCCCCGAGGGGCAGTACGACGTCCGGGTCGAGGGCGAGGGGCTGGTCACCGAGGTCAAACGGGGCGTGCCGGTCTTCGCCGGCCGCGACGAGAGGGTCCAGGTCGTGGTCAGACCGGGTGAGGGCCTCCACGTCGTCGAGTACGCGGTGGCGTGTCTCTCGCGCGAAGAGGTGGCCAAGCGTCTCGCGCAGCTGGAAGCCGAGACGAGCCGGCTGCGAGCCGAGCTCGAAGGGCTGCGGTCCCAGCCGTAGACCGGCCGGGATCGTCGACGGCCGGCGTTCGCCCGAGGCGGACTCGGGGGGTCATGGGTCGAGACGAGCTCGACCGCTATGACGGTCGACGGCTCCGTCGGTGGTTGGTTAGGATCGGAGGATGAGCGAGGCCGGCGAGTCGCCGCGTGATTGGCGCTTCTGGCTGGGCACCGCCGGGGCGCTGGTGCTGGGCGTCGTGCTGCTGGTGGCGGCCTGGGCCAAGGCGCTCGATCCGGTCGCGTTCGCCGAGCTGATCGAGGCCGAAGGGCTCGACCTGGGGCTGCCGGCGCCGGTCTGGAGCGCGGTGATGATCGTCGCCGAGGCGGCGCTCGGCCTGGCGCTGGTGCTCGGCATCCGGCGTCTCTGGGTGCTGGCCCCGAGCGCCGGGCTGGTGGTCCTGTTCGTCTTCCTCAACGGCCGCGCCTACTGGCGCTTCGCCCGCGGGATCGTCGACGAGGAGGCGTCGTGCGGCTGCTTCGGCAACCTGCTCTCGAGGACCCCGGCCGAGGCGTTCTGGCAGGACCTGGTGCTGCTCGTGCCGCCGCTCCTGCTGGCCCTCGTGGCGCGTCCGGGGCGGATCGCGGGCGAGCGGCTCCGGGTGGCGGCGGTGGTGGTCTTCGCGGCGGCCGCCGCGCTCTTCGCCTGGAAGGCGCCCGAGCTGCCGCTCGACGATCTCGCCACCCGGCTCAAGCCCGGGGTCGCGATCGCCGACATCTGCGCCGGGCGGGACAGCGAGGAGACGGTCCGCGTCTGTCTCGACGTGCTCATGCCACAGCTACAGGTGGGGCGCCACATTGTCGTGATCTCGAGCCTCGGCAACGAGGAGCTGTTGGCCGGGATGGAGGACCTGACCGCGGCCGCGCTCGCGGACGGGCCGACGATCTGGCTGGCGACCGACGCGCTCGAGGAGGAGCGGCAGGCGTTCTACTGGCAGTGGGCGCCGCCGTTCGAGATCCGCGAGGTGCCGCTGGCCCTGATCCGGCCGCTCTACCGGCGCCAGCCGCGCTCGTTCCGGGTCGAGAGCGGGGTGGTGACCGATACCTGGCCCGGCCTGCCGCCCGCCCCGGCGACCGCCGAGGCGGATGGGCTCTCAGGGGCGGGGCTCACCCCAGCGGAAACCGGTCGATAACGTGGGGGCGGGGCTCGCCCCCGCCCGCCGTCGAGGTCCGGGGCACGGATTTCGCAGGCGATTCGAGCGGTACAATGGGACGTACGCACGGCGCGATCAGTGCGATCGCTCGTGCCATCGTAGAATTCCGCGATTAGGATTCCGTTCTGCCCCAAGAGAGAGGGAACATGCAAAGACCGAAACAGAGCGACGCCCGGCGCGCGGCCCGCACCGTGCCGGCGTTGACGATTCCAATCGCGCTGCTCGCGGCCGCTACCCTGTTCGCCCAGCCGGGCGAGCGGCTGAGCGGCTTCCAGCGCACCGGCGACTACCTGGTCGAGCTCGACGGCAAGACCGCGAACGGCGCCGAGGTCTACCGCTCGCAGGCGGCCCAGGCGGTGCTCATCGTCGCCTCGGAGCTGCCGGCGCCGGTGTTGATCCGGCCGCGCTTCCAGAGCGTCGAGAAGGTCAACCTGCTCAAGCTGGCCAAGCAGGCGGACGGCTCGATCGACCTGCTGCCCAACCCGACCTACGCCGCCGAGCCCGGCTTCCGGGTCGAGGGCTCGGACGTGGTCTTCTCGGTCGAGGGGCGCGCCGTGCGGCTCAAGCCGAAGCCGCCCCTGGTCGGCTTCCAGCCCCCCGAGGAGATCTACGCGCACAGTCCCGAGTACCAGCAGCGCGCCGGCTACTACCAGCCGGCCGACGCGGTCGTCGAGCACCTCAGGACGCAGGGCAAGAGCGTGCGCGTGCAGATCTTCTTCGGCACCTGGTGCCCGGCCTGCGGTCAGACCGTCCCGAACATCCTGAACGTCGCCGAAAAGACCCGCGGCTCGAAGATCCAGTTCGCCTTCTACGGCCTGCCGCGCGAGTTCAGCGGCGACCCGGAGGCCAAGAAGCTGGGCATCAAGTCGGTGCCGACCGGCGTCATCTTCGTCGAAGGTAAGGAGGTCGGCCGGCTGACCGGCAACGACTGGCGCAAGCCCGAGAGCGCGCTCCAGAAGCTGATCGACTCGTAACCGGCTAGCCCGACCTTCTCACCCGAACCCGAACCAAGCCCCGCTCGACGACGCCGGTCGAGGGCGTCAGCAGGTGGAAGGGCCGTCCGCGGATCGTCAGGTCGAGGACGCTCAGGCGGCCGGGCGAGCCGTCGGGCAGCTCCTCGAGGGTCTCGGGATGGAGCGCTCGGATACGTGTCCAGGGGCTGGGCAGCGCGCCCGCCAGCCCGCCGTCGTCGGCCACTCGGCCGAAAAGCGGCGTCGGCACTGAGGGCCAGGCCATGCGGCCGAGCAGGCCGCCGCGGGCCAGCCCGAGACGCTCCGCAGAGCGCGCCGCCGCGCGCCGGACGTCGAGCCCTGCCATCAGCACGATGCGGCTGCCGTGGGCGAGCTGGAACCGCAGATCCTGCCGCTCGAAAGCGGCGAGCAGGCGCTCGAGCGCGGGGCCGGTCGTCAAGACCGCCGCGGGGCGACGGTCCCGCTGCCGGCCGGCCAGCCAGGAGCGGGCGGCGACGGTGTCGACGCGGCCGCCGCCACCCGCGGCGGCGGAGCCGGGAGCGCCGAAGCGCTCCGCCAGACGCGCGCAGAGCCCCTCCAGCCGGCGCTCGGCGGGCGTCTCACCGCCGGCCACGAGCCGCAAGATAGGTGGCGACTCGAGCTCCGCCAGGCAGCCGGAGCGGAAGGCCCGCTCCTCGGCGTCGCGCTCGAGCGCGGCGTCGGGCTCGCCGGCGCGGCCGCCGGATTCCGGCGACGGCGAAGCGACGGGAATCGCGCGCCAGCCGGCCGCGTTCCCGGGGCTCACGCCCGCCCGATCGCACAGCTCGCGGAAGGCCGCGTGGCGCTCGTGGAGCTGCGCAAAGAGCGCGTTCGCCAGCTCGTCGAAGCTCCCGCGATCGGGCCTCGCGACGTGGCGCGCGATCCGTTCCGCAAGCGGCTCCGGCGACATCGGCGCGATTCTGTCACGTGGTACAGTCGCCAAATTCAGGAGACCGCCATCGATGAGTGACGAGTTCCCCTACAGGTACAAGATCGAGATCGACAAGCCGCCGCGTCCCAAGCCGCCGAAGCAGACGGCGGTCATCGACCAGACCGGCTGCACCGGCTGCGAGGCGTGCATCGCGTTCTGTCCGGTGGACTGCATCGAGATCGTGCCCGGGCCCGAGCACCCCGACTTCATGAAGCTGGTCGAGGTCGACCTGGAGCGCTGCATCGGCTGCCAGCTCTGCGCCCGCTATTGCCCGTGGGAGACCATCGACATGTGGAGTTGGGAGGAGGGCGTCGAGGTGGCGCCGCAGATGACCGTGCGCTCGCTGATCTACGACTACGACCCTGAGCAGATGCACGAGGCCGCGGAGAGCCGTGGCTGAGGACGCGCCCGTCGCCGCGGCCGATCCCGAGCTCGAGGCCGCCCTCAAGCGGGTTCTCGACGTCGTCTTCCGCGAGCACCCGCTGGGCGCCAATCAGATCTTGAGCCTCTCCGCCGAGCTCCAGCGCATCGGCGTCCACCGGCTGGTGGAGGAGCACCTGCGCAAGTACCGCCGCCGCGAAACTCGGTAACGAGATCCGCTGACAGTTGACTCAACTCGCTATCGGAGCTCGCTGAAGAACCGGCGGGCGGCGGCGGCGGGGATCGAGACCAACGCCTCCGGGCGGCCCCCTTCGAGCCAGTCGCCGGGCAGGTGATCGCGGTAGGGGGGCTGCAGGAAGCGGCGATCGAGGAGCGCGATGACGCCGACGTCCTGCGACGACCGGATGAGCCGGCCGGCGGCTTGGACCACCCGCGTCATGCCGGGGACGACGAAGGCGTACTCGAACCCGCGGTCGAAACGCTCGTCGTAGTAGCGGCGCAGCAGCTCCTGGTCGAGGGTGACGGCGGGCAGGCAGGGCCCGACCACCGCCACCGCGCGCAGCATGTCGCCCGGATAGTCGACCCCTTCGGCGAAGACGCCGCCGGCCACCGCCAGCAGCAGGCAGTCGCCGCCAAGCGGCGAGCTCAGCGCCTCGAGAATCTCGTCTCGCTGCCGGTCGCTGTCGCCGCGCGACTGGGCCAGCACCCGGCGGCCGCGGACGCTCAGGCGCTCGTGCACCTGGCTCAGGAAGTGATAGCTCGGGAACAGCGCCAGGCAGTTGCCGGGGACGGCGGTGGCCAGCTCGCCGAGGCGCTCGGCGATCGGCTGGTAGTTGGCCTCGCGCTCGCGCCACAGGGTCGAGACCGAGTCGTCGATGACGATGCGCCGGTTCTCGGCCGGAAACGGGCTCGGCAGGGTCAGGGCGCTCGTCCGCTGGGCGTCGAAGCCGAGCAGATCGCGGTAGAACTCGGCCGGCGACAGGGTGGCCGAGAAGCCGACCGCGGTGTGCGTCCGGTTGAGCACCCGGCCGAGGAAGCGCCCGGGGTCCTTGCACAGGATCCGCAGCCGGCTGTCGCCGCCGGCGTGCTCGACGCAGTGGTTGAAGGCGTCCGAGACGGAGATCACCAGTCCGTTCAAGAAGCGGAGGAAGTCGAAATAGAGCGACACGAAGCGGTCGTCGGCTTGAAACGAGGACGTGTCGCGCTGGTGCTCGATGTAGTCGACGAACGCCTCGTCGAACGCCGCCCGCAGCGCCCACAGCTCGTCCTCGGGCAGAGTGGCCACCACCGCCCGCGCGCCGGCGGCGGCGTCCTCGAGCTCGGCCGCGACGGTCTTGCCGATCAGCCGCGCCAGGGCGCCGCAGATGCCGGCCGCCCGCTGGTGGATCGGCGCCTTGCCCCGGCCGAGCGACTCGGCGGCCGCGGCCGCGGCGCCGGCGGAGAGCTCGGGGCTGTAGTAGCCGCGCCCGCGATCGACCAGGTTGTGGATCTCGTCGATCACCAGGATGGTGTCTTCGAGGTCGTT
>JBFGLX010000074.1:0-12334 GCA_041575955.1 Thermoanaerobaculia bacterium | reverse complement strand
GGAGCGCCGGGAGCGGCTCGCCGCGGCGCTCGCCGAGCGCGCCGAGGCCGCCGGCGGACGCCTGGTCGAGGACGCCGAGCTGCTCGATCGGGTGACCGCCGTCTGCGGCATCCCCGGGGTGGTGGAGGGGGAGTTCGACGCCGCCTTCCTGGAGCTGCCGCGCGAGGTGCTGGTGACCAGCCTGCGAGACCACCAGAGCGCCCTCGGCGTGGAAGCGGCCGGCCGGCTCCTGCCGCTCTTCCTGACGGTGATGGACCGGCCGGACGACCCCTCGGGCCGGGTGCGGGCGGGCAACGAGTGGGTGGTGGCGGCGCGCCTCGAGGACGCGCGCTTCTTCTACCAGGAGGACCGCAAGCGACCGCTCTCGGCGCGCCGGGACGACCTCGAGCACCTGACCTTCCACGCCCGGCTGGGCAGCTACGCGGACAAGACCGCGCGCCTGATCCAGCTCGGCGCCGTCATCTGCGACAGCCTCGGGCGCGACGAGCTCAAGGACGACGTGGTGCGGGCCGCCGATCTGCTCAAGACCGACCTGACGACCGAGATGGTCAAGGAGTTCACTTCGCTCCAGGGCGTGATGGGCGGCGTCTACGCCCGCGAGGAGGGCGCTAGCGACGCGGTCTGGCAGGCGATCTACGATCAGTACCTGCCGGGCACCACCGACGATCCCATCCCCCAGGGCCCGGTGGGCCAGGTCGTCGGCCTCGCCGACCGCATCGACACCCTGGTCGGGATCTTCGGCCTGGGGCTCAAGCCGACCAGCAGCAAGGACCCGTTCGGCCTGCGGCGGGCGGCGCAGGGGGTCGTGCGCATCGCGCTGGAGGGCGATCTCGGCATCGATCTCGACCTGATCGCGGCCAAGGCCTTCCAGCTCTACGGCGATCGCCTCGAGCTGCGCGGCCACGCGATCCTCGAGGTCTGGCGGCCGTTTCTCTTCGACCGCGTCCGCTACCTGCTCGGCCTGGAAGGCTACGCCTACGACGAGATCGAGGCGGCGGTGGCCGTCGGCGGCACCAACCTGCCCGACGTCAAAGCGCGGGTGGACGCCATCCACCGGGTGCGCAAGCACCCCGGCTTCCTGCCCATCGTCCTGGCGGCCAAGCGCATCGCCAACATCCTCAAGGACGGCGCCGAGCAGAGCGTCCGGGAGGAGGCCCTGGTGGAGAGCGCCGAGCGCGATCTCTACGAGGCCTTCGGCGCCCTGCGCCGGGGGACCGAGGAGGCGGAATCGAAGGGCGACTTCGTCTCCTGCCTCGAGCAGATCTCCGGCTTCGCCGAGGTGCTCGACCGCTTCTTCGTCGAGGTGCTGGTGATGGACGACGACGCCGAGCTCCGAAACAACCGGCTGGCGCTGCTGCGATCGATTCAGGGAGTGCTGTCGCGCACGGCCGAGCTGACCCGCCTGGTTGTCGACAAAGGGGAATATCGAGATGGCTGACAAACATATCTACGCCTTCGGTGGCGGCACGGCCGAAGGGCGCGGCGATCAGAAGGAGCTGCTGGGAGGCAAGGGCGCCGGCCTGGCCGAGATGAGCGGCCTCGGCATTCCGGTGCCGCCCGGGTTCACGATCACGACCGAGGTGTGCAAGCACTACCACCGCCACGGTCAGACCTACCCGGAGGTCCTGGCGGCCGAGTTCGACCAGCACCTGGCGCGGCTCGAGGAGCTGCAGGGCAAGCGCTTCGGCGACCCCAACGATCCGCTGCTGCTCTCGGTGCGCTCGGGCGGCCCGGTGTCGATGCCCGGCATGATGGACACGATCTTGAACCTGGGGCTCAACGACGAGATCGTCGAGGGGATGATCGCGGCCGGACGCGACCCCCGGTTCGTCCGCGACTGCTACCGGCGTCTGGTGCAGATGTACGGCGACGTCGTCCTCGGCGTGCCGTTCGACGAGTTCGAGGCCATCTTGAGCGCCGAACGTGAGCGCGCGGGAGTGACGCTCGACTCCGAGCTTCCCGCCGCGGCGCTGGCCGAGATGACGGCCGCCTACCTGGAGCTGATCGCCAGGCACGGGACGCCGTTCCCGGGCGATCCACGCGAACAGCTCCAGGGGGCCGTCGACGCGGTCTTCGAGAGCTGGGAGAACCAGCGCGCGCGCGACTACCGGAGGCTCCACGGCTTGACCGAGGACTCGGGAACCGGCGTCAACGTCCAGGTGATGGTGTTCGGCAACCAGGGCCCCGACTGCGCCACCGGCGTCGCCTTCACGCGCGATCCGTCGAGCGGCCGCAACGAGGTCTACGGCGAGTACCTGACCAACGCCCAGGGCGAGGACGTGGTGGCCGGCATCCGGACGCCGCTGTCGATCGCCGCCGGCGACGGCCATCCCGGTCTCTCCGGCGAGTTTCCCGAGGCCCACGCCGAGCTCGTGGCGGTGTGCGCCAAGCTCGAGGACCACCTGCGGGAGATGCAGGACGTCGAGTTCACCATCGAGTCGCGCAAGCTCTACATGCTGCAGACGCGCACCGGCAAGCGCACCGGCATTGCGGCGGCGCGGATCGCGGTCGACATGGTCGAGGAGGGACGGATCACGCGCGAAGAGGCGCTGTCGCGGGTCACCGGCGGCCAGCTGGCGCAGATGCTCGCCCCGGTCTTCGACCCCCGTGACAAGGAGAGGATCGTCGGTGGCGGCGGCCTGCTCGCCCACGGCCTGGCGGCCGGCCCCGGCGCCGCTTCGGGCAGGATCGCGCTCACCGCCGAGCGGGCGGCCGAGATGGCCAGGAAGGGTCCGGTGATCCTGGTTCGCGACGAGACCTCGCCCGAGGACATCGTCGGCATGTACGCCTCGGCCGGCATCCTGACCTCGCGCGGCGGCATGACCTCGCACGCGGCGATCGTCGCCCGCGGCCTGGGCAAGCCGTGCATCGTCGGCGCCGGCGCGCTGACCGTCGACGACCGCGGCGGCGAGCTGCGGGTCGGCGACAGGGTCTTTCACGAGGGCGACGAGCTCTCGATCGACGGCACCTCGGGCGAGGTCCTGTCCGGGCGGCTCGAGCCGCGGCAGTCGGAAGTCCTGCAGGTATTGGTGGAGGGCGAGCGGATCGAGTCGCCGGCGGTCGAGGCGTTCGAGAAGCTGGTTGGGTGGGCCGACGAGACCCGGCGGATGCGCGTGCGCGCCAACGCCGACACCCCCCAGGATGCGCGCGTGGCGCGCCGGCTCGGCGCCGAGGGGATCGGCCTCTGCCGCACCGAGCACATGTTCTTCGAAGAGGACCGGATCTCGTGGGTGCGCCAGGTGATCCTGACCGACAGCGACAAGATCCGCGACCAGGCCCTGGCCCGGCTGCTGCCCGAGCAGCAGGCCGATTTCGAGGGCATCTTCGAGGCGATGGCCGGTCTGCCGGTCACCGTCCGGCTGCTCGACCCGCCGCTGCACGAGTTCCTGCCCAAGGAGGAGAAGCAGCTCGCTCAGCTGGCCGGGCAGATGGAGCTCGATGCGGCCACCGTCGCCGACAAGGCGGAGGCGCTGGCGGAGTTCAACCCGATGCTCGGCCATCGCGGCTGCCGGCTCGGCCTGACCACGCCCGAGATCTACGACATGCAGGTCGAGGCGATCACCCGCGCGGCGTGCGGCCTGAAGGCACGCGGGATCGACGCGCGCCCCGAGATCATGGTGCCGTTGGTGGGCAGCGTCAACGAGATGATCCGCCTGCGCGCCCGCACCGCGGCGGTGGTCGAGCGGGTGCGGGCGGAGCTCGGCGCCGACTTGGAGATCCCGATCGGCACCATGATCGAGGTCCCCAGGGCGGCGCTGGTGGCCGACAGGATCGCCGAGCACGCCGATTTCTTCTCGTTCGGCACCAACGACCTCACCCAGATGACCTTCGGCTACTCGCGCGACGACGCCGGGCGGTTCCTGCCGGAGTACGTCGAGTCGGGGATCCTGCCGTTCGACCCGTTCGAGCGCCTCGACGTCGAGGGGGTGGGCCAGCTGGTGGAGATGGCCGCCAGCCGCGGCCGGCAGCGCCGGCCGGGCCTCAAGCTGGGCATCTGCGGCGAGCACGGCGGCGAGCCGGATTCGATCTCGTTCTTCGAGGCCTGCGGGCTCGACTACGTCTCCTGCTCGCCCTACCGGGTGCCGGTGGCGCGGCTGGCGGCGGCGCGGGCGAAGCTCGAGGCGACCGCCGACGCCTGAGGAGGCCGCCCCGCGAGAGAGCCACGCCAGGCGAGAGGGCGTGGCAAGGCTCCTCTTGTGGCCCTTTCCGTACCACTGCTCGCGCTCTGCGAGCCGCCGGCACGGTGTAGGATCGGTGGCGGGCATCCGACCGGGCAGGTGGGGGTAGAGAGGCTGACAGAGCGGAAAGTGGACAAGGTCGTCACCGCAATCCTCGGCGGCGGGCAGGGCAGTCGCCTGTTCCCGCTGACGCGTGAGCGCGCCAAGCCGGCGGTGCCGCTGGCGGGCAAGTTTCGGCTGATCGACATCCCGATCAGCAACAGCCTGCGGGCCGGTATCGACCGGATCTACGTCCTGACGCAGTTCAACAGCGCCAGCCTCCACCGCCACATCGCCCAGACCTACCGCTTCGACGTCTTCTCGAGCGGCTTCGTCAACATCCTGGCGGCCGAGCAGAGCGTCCAGAGCAGCGACTGGTACCAGGGCACGGCCGACGCCGTGCGCAAGAACCTGGGCCGGCTCGACTACACCGAGCCGAGCGAGGTGCTGATCCTGTCCGGCGACCAGCTCTATTTCATGGACCTGGGCGCGTTCGTCGATCTTCACCGCGACAAGGAGGCCGATCTGACCATCGCGGTCACGCCGGTCGGGCGCGAGGCGGCGTCCGGCCTCGGCATCATGCGGGTCGACGGCGACGGCCGGATCGTCGAGTTCGTCGAGAAGCCGAAGGACCCCGCGGTGATCGAGCGGCTGACGCTCGACGGCGCGACCATCGAGAAGCTCGGACTCGAGGCCGAGCCCGGCACGCTCCTGGCGAGCATGGGGATCTACACGTTCCGGCCGTCGGTCCTGCACCAGCTGCTCGACGGCACCGAGACCCGCGACTTCGGCAAGGAAGTCATTCCGGCCGCCATCAAGCAGCATCGGGTCTTCAGCTACGCCCACTACGGCTACTGGCGCGACATCGGGACGATCGGCTCCTTTCACGCCGCCAGCCTCGAGCTCACGGTGCCCGTGCCGCAGGTCAACCTCTACGATCCCGACTTTCCGATCTACACCCACCCGCGCTTTTTGCCCGGCTCGAAGATCGATCGTTGCGAGATCCGGCACTCGATCCTCTCCGACGGCAGCATCATCTCGGCGAGCCGGGTGGTGAACTCGATCATCGGCGTGCGCGGGATCGTGCGCAGCGGCTCGACCATCGAGCAGAGCATCATCATGGGCGCGACCAGCTTTCCCAGCGGCCAGATCACGCCACCGACGCCGCAGCTCGGCATCGGGCACGACTGCGTGCTGCGCCGGGCGATCGTCGACCTCGACGCCCGCATCGGCGACGGCTGCCAGCTGGTCAACGCAGAGAGCGTCGAGGAGGCGGACGGCGACGGCTACTTCATCCGCGAGGGCATCATCGTCGTGCCGCGACGAGCCGAGCTGCCCGCGGGCACCGTGATCTGAACGGCGATGCCGCCGCTCCAGATCTGCCTGATCGCATCCGAGGTCGCGCCGTTCGCCAAGACCGGCGGCCTGGCGGACGTCGCCGCCGCCCTGCCTCGCCAGCTCGGCCGCGCCGGCCACGACGTGCGCGTCTTCCTGCCGCGCTACTCGTCGGTGGCCCTGCCGGCTGACGAGGTCTATACGGTGGACTTCCTGAGCGACGTCGAGATCGCCATGGGCCGCCGCCGGCTGCGCTTCTCGGTGGTGACCGCGCGCCTGCCGCGCAGCGACCTGTTCGTCTACTTCATCGACTGCCCGGCGCTCTATCGCCGGCAGTCGCTCTATGGCGACGCCGACGATCATCTCCGCTTCGCCTTCCTGACCCGGGCGGCGATCGAGTGCTGCCAGCGCATGGGCTGGGCGCCGCACGTCTTCCACTGCAACGACTGGCACACCGCCCTCTTGCCGCTCTACCTCCAGACCGTCTACCGCTGGGACGGGCTCTTCCGCAAGAGCCGCACGCTGCTGACGATCCACAACATCGCCTACCAGGGCGTGTTCGCGAAGAGCGTCCTCGAGGAGCTGTCGCTCGACGGCGACGCCCGACGCTTCTACGGCGCCGACCTCGACGCCGGCGTCGTGAGCTTTCTCAAGACCGGGCTGCTCTACGCCGACCTGCTGTCGACGGTCAGTCCGACCTACGCCCGCGAGATCCAGAGCGGCGAGCTCGGCATGGGCCTCCAGGGCCTGCTGAGCCGCCGGTCGGACAGCCTGGTCGGGATCCTCAACGGCGTCGATGCTTCGGAGTGGGATCCGGCGACCGACCCGCTCTTGCCCTTCCACTATTCGGCCGACGACCTGGGCGGCAAGGCCGCCAACAAGAAGGCGCTCCTCGACGAGCTCGATCTGGCCCCGGCCGAGGGCGCGCCGCTGCTCGGCATCGTCTCGAGGCTGACCGCGCAGAAGGGCTTCGAGCTGCTCTACGACGTCGTGCCGCAGCTGCTCGCCGCGCGCGACCTGAGGCTGGTGGTCCTGGGCTCGGGAGCTCGCGACTACGAGGGCTTCTTCAGCCAGCTCCAGATCGCCTTTCCCGCCAAGGTCTGTTTCCACCGCGGCTTCAGCGAGGAGCTCGCCCACCGGATCGAGGCGGCGAGCGACATCTTCCTGATGCCGTCCCGTTTCGAGCCCTGCGGGCTCAATCAGATGTACAGCCTGCGCTACGGCGCCGTCCCCGTCGTCCACAAGACGGGCGGTCTCGCCGACAGCGTCGAGCAGTGGATCTGGGAGCGGCAGACCGGCACCGGCTTCCTGTTCGAGCACTTCGACAGCCAGGGCCTGCGCTGGGCGCTCGAGAGCGCTCTCGCGACCTACGCCGAGCCCGAAGCCTGGCGCAAGCTGGTGCGCAACGGCATGACCCGCGACTTCTCGTGGGAGCGCCAGGCGGAGCTCTACGTCGACGTCTACCGGGCGCTGAGCGGGGCGGTGGAGTAACGGATCGGGGTCCCGGGCACGGGCGGGCCGGGCCACCGAATTGAGGAACTTCAGCCCCGGGTTCGTCTAATGAGGATGAACGTTGCTTTCGAGCGATGAGGGATCCCATGATGAACAGAACCACCCCGCTGGTCCTCGCGGCCGCCCTCGGGCTGACCGGAGCCGGAGCGGCTCTGGCGCAGTCCGCCGAGATCCTAAAGGAGGTGCGGCTCGAGCTGCCCGAGGCCTGGTCGCCGGTCGAGAGCCCGTACGCCAACCTGCAAGAGATCCGGCGCGCGCCGGCGCCCGCGGAGCGCGCGCTGCCCGACAAGATCGACTGGCAGGCGCGGCTCGCTCCCCGAATGTTCGTGTCCACCGAAGAGCGGAGCAGCCGCGAGGAGGCGCTCGCGCGCCTGGCCGAGATCGCGGCCGAGTGGCCCGCCTCGGTGAGCTACCTCGAGGTCGACGGCTGGCCGGCCATCCAGCGCCGCTATCGGCGGCCGCTCCAGCGCACCGCCGAAGACAAGGTCTGGGTCGCCGATGACCAGCTGCCGCTGATCCAGTGGGTGACGACCGCGATCGCCTACGACCAGAGCGTGGTGCGCATCGAAGGCGCCGTCGCCGACGAGGGCGGCGGCAAGATCTCCAGCGAGATCGCGGCCGCCGCGCGCGCCGTTTCGCTGACCCGCAAGGGCGACCCCGCGGGGGCTCGCCGGGCGCTCTCCCGGCTGCGGTCGATGCGCTTGCTGCCGAAGGCGGCGCCACGGGCGGCGCCACCGCCCCCGGGCAGCGCCGCGCGCGCGGCGATCGACGCGATGTCGGTGGTCGAGGTGGGGGCGCCGGTCGCCGTTCACGGTGGCGTCGGCGAGATCGAGATCGCCGCCTCGAACAACGGCCAGGTGGTGGTCATCGGCGCCAACAGCGGCAGGTCGCGCTCGACCGACGGCGGTGAGACCTTCGTCTTCGGTGGCGGCACCCCCGGGCCGGCGTGCTGCTTCGACGGCGACCCGTCGCTGGCGGTGGGCGCGAGCGGCACGTTCTACTACGCCTACATCGCGTTTCCCAACGGCACCGCCGCCTGGAACAACACCCAGGGCTGCTCGACGGGCGTCAGCGCCTCGACCGACAACGGCCAGACCTTCCCCTTCCGGGGGAATGCCTTCCTCAGCCCGCTGGCCGGCGCCACCGTCACCTTTCCCGACCAGGAGCACATCGCCGCCGACCGGGTCAACGCGGCCCCCGGAGGCGACCAGGTCTACTCGGTGTGGCGCGACTTCTCGCCGGCGGGCGGCACGCCCAACTGCAACCAGATCGGCAGCGGTTTCGTGACCCCGTCGATCGTCTGCTCGCAGGACGGTGGCGCGAACTGGACCGCCCGGGCGGCGATCGGCATCGGCGATTTCCCACGCGTGAGCGTCGGCCAGGACGGCTCGGTCTACGCCGTCTACAGCTCCGGCGGCAACATCATGCTCAACAAGTACAGCTCGTGCGCGGCGGGCCTGGTCCAGCAGGCCGGCTTTCCGGTGACGGTCGCCGCCTTCACCAACGTGGTCTGCCCGGTGCCGGGACTCGACCGCTGCAACGACGGCAACCAGCTGACCAGCCAGATGGTGGCGGTGGACGACACCAACGCCAACCACGTCTACGTTGCCTACGCCACCAGCACCGGTGGCGGCAACGAGAATGTCGTGGTCACCGATTCCCTGGACGGCGGCCTGACCTGGCCCAACAGCGTGACCATCAACGCCGGCGGGGCCGCCCGCAGGTTCATGCCCTGGGTGTGCACGACCGAGGGCAATGCCTACGTCACCTGGTACGACCGGCGCGCGGCCACCGCCGCCAACAACGACCTGACGACCTTCTTCCTCGGCAGCGCGACCTCGGTCGGCGGCGCCCTGGTCGCCGGGCCCGAGATCAACGTCTCGCAGGTCGCCGATCCCCAGTGCGCCTCGGGCTGGCCGTGCGTGCCGCGCTCGTCGAACGACTCCGAGTCGTGCTCGGTCCAGCCGCAGCAAGCCGGAAGCTGCTCGGTGTCCGGCGCGCGCTGTGACTTTTCCGCCGGCTGTGCGGCGGGCGCGGGCGTCTGCCAGACCGGTGGCGGCTGCCCCAAGTACGGCGACTACAACGGCATCGCCTGCGCCAACGGCTGGGTGTTCGCCTCCTGGTCCTCGGCGAGCGCCCCGCCGGGCGTGACCGCCCCCGGTGGCGGCATCAGCGTCTATCATTCCCGGATCCGGGTCGGCGCGGCGCCGGTCGCGGACGCCGACGGCCCCTACTCGACCACCGAGGGCACGCCGGTGCCCCTCGACGGCAGCGGCTCGGAAGACGCCGGACCCGGTGCGCTCACATTCGAGTGGGACTTCGACGGCGGCGCCTTCACGGTCGACGCGGTCGGACCGACCCCGAACTTCACCGCGGTCCAGCAGAACGGCGTCTTTCCGGTGACCCTGCGGGTGACCGACGTCGACGGCAACTCGGACACCGACAGCAGCACGGTGACCGTGCTGAATGCGCCTCCGAGCGTCAACGCCGGACCCGATCAGACGGCCTTCGAAGACGAGGAGACGAGCCTCGCCGGGGCGGTCTACACCGACCCCGGGGTGCTCGACACGCACACCGCGACCATCGACTGGGGAGACGGCACGCCGGCGACGCCGGGCGTCGTCGTCCCCGGCGCGCCCGGCAGCGGCAGCGTGACCGGCAGCCACACCTACCCGGATCCGGGCGTCTATACCGTCACCGTCACGGTTACCGACAGCGACGGCGCCAGCGATTCCGACACCAAGACCATCACGGTCGTGCACGGCTTCTTGCGGCACTGCCTGTTCGGCTTCGGTGACCGACCGCGCGCCGACCGGGTGGACGTGCGCAAGGGGGTGTTCGGCGACTGCCGGGTGGGCGCCGACGCGCGGGTGCGATTCAAGCGCCGGGTGGAGCTCCAGGGAGGGGTGCGCAGCTACCTGCAGAAGGTCCGCGTGGGCAAGGACAACCGTCTGACGGGCGACGTCCAGGCCGACGCCAACGGCAAGGTGAAACGGCGCTCCGAGATCACCGGCGACGTCACCGCGCGCACCGACCTCGTCCTCCGCCGGCTGGTCGTCGTCGACGGCGACGCCACCGCCGGCGGGGTCGTCGACACCAAGCCGTCGACCACGGTCACCGGCAGCGTCAGCGCCGGCGCGGCGGTAGCGCCCAGCCCGGTGATCACCCCGGTGACGCTGGCCCTGATCGCCGGCGGCTCGGACGTGTCGCTCGCCCGCAACGAGACCCGAGCGCTGGCGCCGGGAAGCTACGGCCAGGTGGAGAGCCGGCCGGGGGCCGTGCTCGAGCTGTCGAGCGGTCGCTATCGGTTCACCCGCCTGGCGCTGCGCGCGGCGTCGCAGATCCACGTCGACCTCAGCGGCGGTCCGGTCATCGTCGACGTCACCGGCGAGCTGCGGCTCGGCCGGCGGAACCGGATCGTCGTCACCTCCGCGGTCGGCGGCCCCGAGGACGTCTTCTTCCAGAAGCAGGGACCGGGGCGCGTCCGTCTCAAGCGGGGAGGACGCTACGTCGGCACCTTCCTGGCGCCCGATGGCGACCTCAAGCTGGGCCGCTGGACGGTGCTCGAGGGGGCCCTCTACGGGCGGGAAGCGAACGCCAAGCGCGGCGCCGAGGTCAGGCAGAGGCCGGCGCTCGACGTCTTCGTCTCGCTATTCCTGCCCTAGAAGTCCGCGCAGCTCGGCGAGCTCCCGCTCGAGCTGCGCGGGCGTGAGCTGCCGGTCGAAGCGGGTCCGCTCGACCTGGCGCTCGATCTCGATCGCCACCGCCTCCTCGACCTCCGCGGCCAGGATCTGGGCCTCGAAGCGGATCAGATGGGCCCCCGAGGCGATCGCCGCGGTGAGCCGCAGGGGAGCGTCGCCGGCCGGGCTGTCCGCCTGCGGCCCGGTCCGGGCCAGCGGCTCGCGGTAGCGTCGCCGCACCGCCGGCCAGCCGTCGATGGCCAGGACCGAGACCGCTCCCCGGCGCTCGGCGGCGATCTCCGACAGCCGGCGGAGGGCGTCTTCATGGTCGAGCCGGCGCTCCGTCTGCACCACCAGGCGGGCTCTCGGCGGTCCGCCGGCTGCCGCCGCCTGAAGCTGGAGCTCCGGCTGGTTGGCGTAGCGCTGGGCCGGCCGAGTCCACGGCGGCGCGTACTCGAGCCGGGCGCCATCGGCGATCTCGAGGACTCCGGCCGCGCAGGAGGCGATCTCGCCGGTCGTGGCGGCCTCGTCCGGCAGGCCCAGGACCAGCACCATGGCCGCGACGCTTGCCAGCGAGCGATGCTTGCCGAGGGGCGCCCGCTGTCTCACCCTCGCATGATACCCGAGCCACTGGCGACGACTCGGCAGCCCGCTACGCCAGCTCGCCCAGATACTTCGGCAGCATCTCGCGCCAGGTCGGCCAGTCGTGGTCCCACTGGGTGCCCCAGGGGTCGACCCGGTTCGGGATCCCCTTGGCGCCCAGGACCTCGGCGACCCGCCACGACTGTCCCGGCTCCTCCCAGGCACCCTCGCCGGTGGGCAGCAGGATGAAGCGCTGCCGGAGGAGCCGCAGCTGCTCGCCGTCGCCCAGGCGGGGCAGGAAGTGGAGCGGCGACGAGAAGTAGAAGTCGTTGCTCCACTGGCCCTTGAGCCACGACTTCAGGTCGTAGGTGCCGCTCATGCAGATGGCGGTGGTGAAGACGTCGGGGTGGCGGCAGATCGAGGCCAGGGCGTTGAAAGCGCCGATCGAGGCGCCGGTGGTGATGATGCCGCCGAGGTTGCCGCCGCAGTCGGCGCGGATCGCCGGCACCAGCTCGCGATAGACGAAGCCGTCGAACTGGTTCTGGAGCCAGGCGCAGTGCAAGGGTGGCTGGCCGGAGCTCCACGCCTTGCCGGCGACGCTGTCGCACGAGTAGAGCTTGATCCGGCCGGCCTCGAGCAGCGGCTTGAGCACGTGGACCATCTTGAATCGCTCGGCCTCTTCGGCATCGCCACCGGCGGTGGGGAAGATCAGGACCGGCGTCCCGAAGTGGCCCCACCGCACCACCAGCACCTCGGTCTGGACGCGCTGCGAGTACCAGCGCGAGACCTGCTTGGCCACCTCGCCCACGCCCAGCCTCAGCCTTCGCTGACGCCCGAGGCGACGCCCAGCCGGTCGGCCTCGGTCCTGCGCCAGAACTGGATCAGGCCCCAGAAGTGCTCGGTGAACTCCTCGTGCTCGTGGGCCGGAAACAGGGCCTGGACCTTGAGCCGCACGGCCTCCTTGGCCCGATCGGTGCCGAAGAACTCCCAGACGACCTCGTCAAGGTG
>JBFGLX010000073.1:0-12460 GCA_041575955.1 Thermoanaerobaculia bacterium | reverse complement strand
GCGGCCACCAGGCCGATCGACAGCGCGCTGTTGCCCATGATGTTTCGATAGACGCCCGGCGGCAGCTTGGCCGGTTGAACCTCGTACCGGGTCTGGAACTGCTGGGTGATCTCGCAGAAATTCCAGCCCGCCTTGAGCACCTTGACGTTGGCCTCGGCCACCGCCGGCAGCTTCTTGCCGAACTTCTGCTCCAGCCACTCCACGGTCGTGTCGAGCGGCCGGTTGAAGAGGTAATAGACCATGCCGAGCGCGAACATGTTGCGGCTGCGGTTCTTGGCCTTCGAGTCGAGGTCCATCTCTTCCAGCGCCCGGTGGGTCATGGTGGTGATGTCGGCCGTGTGGAGCCGGAAGGCGGCCAGCGAATCGTCCTCGAGCGGATTGGCCGCGTAGCCCGCCTTCTTCAGATTCCGGTCGTGGAACTCGTCGGTGTTGACGATCAGCACGCCGTTCGGCTTCAGATCGCCGATCGACTTCTTGAGCGCCGCCGGGTTCATCGCCACCAGGCAGTCGGGCGCGTCGCCCGGGGTGTGGATGTCGTAGTCGGCGATCCGGACCTGGAACGCCGACACCCCCGCCAGCGTCCCCTGCGGCGCCCGGATCTCGGCCGGAAACTCGGGCAGGGTCGCCAGGTCGTTGCCGACCAGGGCCGAGGTGCTGGTGAACTGGGTGCCGGTGAGCTGCATGCCGTCACCGGAGTCCCCGGCGAAGCGCACGACGACCTCCTCGACCGACTCGAGCCGCGTCGGGGAGGCGCTCTGGTCCTTCTCCTTGGTCTCAGTGCTCATTCTGGTTTCCGTTGTTGGGGTGTGGCCGGCCGGATGGCCCGAAGAGAAGTCGCGTCGCGAGAAATCCTAGCAGAGGGGCGAGCCGCTGTCATGAGGCGGCGGCCGCACTCTTGCCGGTGCCGGCCCCCGCCTGGCGGCGCCGGGCCTCGCCGACCAGGTCGACCCGCCCGGCCCCGAGCTCCGAGCGCATGCGCGCCCGCTCGGCCTCCTCCTCCGGGTAGCGCGGTCGATAGCCGAGCCGCGACGGGTCGTAGGTGTACGGCTTCTGCAGCTCTTCCTTGGAGACGATCGAGGAGGCCCGATCGAAGAACGCCATGTCGTAGTTGTTGCTCATGATGATCGCCTCTTCGGGGCAGGCGTCGACACAATAACCGCAGAAGACGCAGCGCAGCATGTCGATGTCGTAGACCACCGGGTACTTCTCGACGTTGACGTCGGGATGCTCGCCGGCCTCGATGTGGATGCACTCCGCCGGGCAGGCCGTAGCGCACAGGAAGCAGGCGACGCAGCGCAGCGAGCCGTCCGGGCGGCTGGTCAGGATGTGGTGGCCGCGAAAGCGGTGCGAGTAGTTGCGGCGCTCCTCGGGATACTCGATCGTGTGCGACTTGCGCCGCCCGAACAGGTTGCCGACGAAGTGCCGGAGCGTTACCCACATGCCGCTGAGCAACGGCAGATAGAGGCGCTCGGCCAGCGTGTAGCGGTACGGCTGTGGAGTCCTAGGGTGTTTCATCGCAGTGCTCAGCGCTCCAGCTCGCCGGCGATGACGTTGAGCCCGCCCAGCGTCGCCACGGCGTCCGAGATCGTGCCGCCCTCCATCAGCCGCGAGTAGCTGGCCATGATCGGGAAGCACGGCGGCCGCACCTTGATCCGGTAGGGCTTGCCGGAGCCGTCGCTGAGGATGTAGAAGCCGAGCTCGCCGTTGGCGCCCTCGACCATGTGGTAGATCTCCCCCGGCGGCACCTGGATGCCGTCCATGATCAGCTTGAAGTGGTAGATCATCGCCTCCATCTGGTTGTACGCGGCCTCCTTGGGCGGCAGCGCGACGTGCGGGTCGTCGATGATGTAGGGCCCCTCGGGCATGCCGCGGTCGAGCAGCTGCTCGATGATGCGCAGCGACTGGCGCATCTCCGCCATGCGCACCCGGTAGCGGTCGTAGACGTCGCCGCCGTAAAAGACCGGCACCTCGAAATCGACCGTGTCGTAGAGGTCGTAGGGGTGGGCCCGGCGCACGTCGTAGCCGACGCCCGAGGCGCGCAGACAGGGCCCGGTCCAGCCGCGGTTGACCGCTTCTTCTCCGGACATGGCGGCCACGCCCACCGCCCGGTCGAGGAAGATCCGGTTCTTGGTGATCAGCGTCTCGACGTCGTCGATGAACGCCGGGATGGTCTCGAGCAGGTGCCGGCAGCGCGCCTCGAAGTCGGGCGGCAGCTCCTGCAGCAGGCCGCCGATGCGGCAGGCCGAGACGGTCAATCGGGCGCCGCAGCAGGCCTCGAGCAGGCCGTAGATCTCCTCGCGCGGCTGGAACATGTACCAGAAGTTGGTCAGCGCCCCGGTGTCGACCAGGGTCGAGCCGTTGCACACGCAATGATCCATGACCCGCGAGAACTCGGACAGGATCATCTGGGCCCATACCGCCCTGGGCGGCGCCTCGATCCCCAACAGCTTCTCGACCGCCCGGCAGTAGGCGACGTTGTTGATGAAGGACGAGCAGTAGTTGAGCCGATCGGTGTACGGAATCACCTGCTGCCAGGTATGGGTCTCCGACATCTTCTCGAAGCAGCGGTGGAGGTAGCCGATCTCGACCTCGCTGGCGACGATGATCTCGCCGTCCAGCGTCGCCACCACCCGGAACGTGCCGTGCATCGCCGGGTGCGAGGGCCCGATGTTGATGGTCATGCGCTCGAACATGTCGTCGTCCGAGTCGCCGGCCGGCGGCTGCGGATTCGGGCGGTAGATCTTGTCCTCGGTCAGGATCCAGCGCCGCGCCGGATCGTAGTCCTTGCGCAGCGGGTGGCCCCGGAAGGCCTCGTGGGTGAGGATGCGCCGCAGGTTCGGGTGGCCCTCGAAGCGCAGGCCGAACATGTCCCAGGCCTCGCGCTCGAACCAGTCGGCGGCCTGCCAGACGTCGATCAGCGACGGCAGGACCGGATCGGCTTCGGAGACCGGGACCTTGAGCCGCAGGCGCTCGCCACGAGGCAGCGAGTAGAGATGGTAGACCGCCTCGAAGCGGTCGTCACGGTCGGGGAAATCGACGCCGCAGAGATCGAGCAGCAGATCGAACTGCGTCTCGGGGTTGTCGCGCAGCTCGCGGGCGACCTCGGCCAGCGCCTCGCGCCGGACGATCCAGGTCGGCTGATCCAGCCCGTCGACCGGAACGACGCTCCCGTCCGGGAGACCGTCAAGCAGCGGCCGAGTCGGAATCGTCGCGGTGGGCACGCTTCTCCTTGAGCCGCCTTCTGCTGTCGCGCTTGATCTTTTCCTTGAGCTGCAGGATGCCGTACATCAGCCCCTCGGGAGTCGGCGGGCAGCCGGGAACGTAGACGTCCACCGGGATGATCTCGTCGATGCCCTGCATCACGTGGTAGGCGCGGTAGAAGCCGCCCGAACAGGCGCAGGCGCCCATCGAGACGACCCATTTCGGGTCGGGCATCTGGTCGTAGATCCGCTTCAACGTCGGACCCATCTTGTCGGTGATGGTGCCGGCGACGATCATCACGTCGCTCTGGCGGGGCGAGAAGCGCACCACCTCGTAGCCGAACCTGGCCATGTCGTAGTGGCTCGAGACGACGCCCATGAACTCGATGGCGCAGCAGGCGGTGCCGAACGGCAGCGGCCAGAAGGAATTGTTCTGGCCCCACTCCTCGAGCTTGTCGATAGTCGTGGTCACCCAGGATTCGCCGATCATGATGGTCGCTCCCTCGGACAGGATGATAGCGCAAAGAAGGCGGTTGTCCGGCGCTATCGAAGAGACGTTTCGCTGGCTCCGGGAGTCCGGTTTCACCAGCGCGGCGGGCGGCCCGAGCTCACGAAATGTCGCCCGTCGCCGCCTGCAGGGCGCTGCGCAGCGCCCTGAGCCGCTCCACGTGCCCTTCCTGGGCCTCGACCACCGCCTCGAACACGGCGGCCTCGTCCCGCTCGAGGCTGCGGATGATCTTCGGGTAGAGGACGTCGTTCTCGAACCGGTCCTCGGCCAGCGCGTCGGCGATCGCGACCGGCGCCTCGCGCACCTGGCCCGCGGCCTCGAGCTGGCCGATCGCCAGCCGGTCCTTCTCGGCGGCCAGGTCGCGCCAGGCGGCGGCCAGGTTGGCCAGGCCCTCCTTCTCCGCCCGGGCGGCGTTCGCCCGGCAGCGGGCGGCGCTGGTCGCCTCGGCCGTGAAACCGGTCTTCAAGTGCTCCTGGAAACGGGCTACTCGCGACACGCCGCACTCCTCCAAGCTAAGATCCAATGCGCGGGAAGGAGAGTCCCTCCAGCCGGCAGAGTCTAGCAGGCGGACCCGCCGCCGGAACATCTTCGCTCTCCCGACCGTAGTGCGTTCTACCCATGTCCCGGTCCAAGAGCCCCGCGCCCGAGAAGCCGGCCGCCGCTCGCGCGCCCGCCCGGCAGTCGAAGCGCAGCCTGCTGCTGCTCGCGGCCTTCCTGCTGCTGCCGATCGTGGCCATCTCGGGCACGGTCCGGCTCCTGGTCGGCCCCGAAGCGGCGAAGCTCACCGCCGGCGTCCTGGTCACCGGCGCCGTGCTGCTGGTCGCGGCCGTCCTGCTCGCCAAGCTGATCCGCCTCTTCCTGTGGCGCGTCGGCCGGCGGCTGGCATTCTCCTACTTCCTGATCGGAGTGCTGCCGATTCCGATGGTCGGACTGCTGGCGCTGATCAACGGCTACCTGCTGGCGGGCTTCTTTCTCGGCCATCTCTACCGCGACGCGAGCGACGAGCTGCGCAAGGAGATGGCCCGGGCCGCGGGCAACGAGCTGGTGAGCCCCGGGTCGCGCGGCCCCAAGGACTTCGTCTTCGCCCGCTACGTCGCCGGCCGCCGGGCATCGGGCGACGACCGCCTGCCGGAGGCTTGGCCCGACTGGCTGACCAGCGAGCAGACAAGCGACTACGGCGGCTTCGTGGCCCTGCGCGACGGCACGCCGACCCTGCTCTCCTCGGCGGGCGGCCCCGAGAGCGGCGTGCTGGCGCTGTTCAACGGCAGCCTGCCCGAAGAGCTGAGCCGGCGCTCCGACGTGTGGACCGAGCTCTACCGCTCCGACGACCTCAAGGACGACTCCGTCATCCGCCTGGACCTGGGCGGGCGGGAGTTCGCCCTCCTGCCGCTGGCGGCCAACCGCATGAGCGGCGGCCGCGAGCAGTTCTTCGGCATCGCGGCCGAGGAAGAGCCCGGCCTGAGGAACCGGCCGCTGCTCTGGTGGGGCGAGATCGCCGGCTCGGTGCGGGCCATCGAGACCGGCGAGCTGGTCTCCGACTACGTGCTCGCCTCGCTCAACGGCACGATCGAGATCGTCACCACCCACCTGCTGTCCGGCTCCGCCGAGGTCGACACCGTCATCTGGGCGGCGGCCATCTCCGCCACCGTGGTGCTCGGCGGCATCTACGCCCTGGCCGTGCTGATGGCCCTGTACATCATCTTCACCCTGAGCCGGGCGGTCAACCGGCTGAGCAGCGCCACCGAGGCGGTCCGCCGGGGCAACTTCGCCACCCGCATCCCGGTGAAACGCCGCGACCAGATCGGCGAGCTCCAGAGGTCGTTCAACCAGATGATCGCCGATCTCGAGCAGCTGGTCGCCTCGGAGGCGCAGAAGGAGATCCTGGAAAAGGAGCTGCAGATCGCGCGCGACCTCCAGAAGAGCCTGCTGCCCGCCAACCTGCCCGACAACGACCGGCTCGAGTTCTCCACCCTGTTCGAGCCCAGCGCGGCGATCGGCGGCGACTACTTCGACGTCCTGCGCATCGACGACTCGCGGCTGGCGGTGGTGATCGCCGACGTCTCCGGCCACGGGCTGCCGACCGGCCTCAGAATGGCGATGCTCAAGGCGGCGCTGGTGATCCTGGTCGAGGAGTCGAAGGCCCCGGAGGAGATCCTCCGGCGCCTCGACCGGATGGTGCGCGACGAGCGCCGGATCTTCGTCACCGCCACGATCGGCATCGTCGACTACCGCGCCGGCCGGCTCGAGCTCACCAACGCCGGCCATCCGCCGACCTATCTCGTGCGCGCCGGCGCGGTCGAGGAGATCCTGCTGCCCGGCAATCCGCTCGGCACTCTCGGCGAGACCTACGGCCGCCGCGACCTCGACCTCCTGGCCGGCGACCAGGTGGTCTGGCTCTCGGACGGCCTGATCGAGGCCACCAACGGCGCCGGCGAGCCGTTCGGCTACGAGCGCATCCGCGGCGCGCTCGCCAACGGCGCCGCGAACGCCATCGAGCTGCGCGACGGGCTGGTCGGCGCGGTCGCCGGCCACACCCGCGGCCAGCCCCCGGACGACGACCGGACGCTGGTGGTCATGCGGTTCAAGAGCTAAAGTGACGGCGTACCCACGATGCGAGCAAGCGCCCTAAGAGCCACCCTGGCCCTCGTCGCACTCAGCATCGGCTCGGGTGGCGCCCTGGGCGCGCAGATTCCGGAGGCGGCGGTGCCGGAGCCGCTGCGGCCCTGGGTGCCGTGGGTGCTGGAGGGGCACCCGGAGCTGGCCTGCCCGATGGTCGCCGGCAATCGGATGTGCGCCTGGCCGGGGCGGCTGGAGCTGGATCTCGACGAGCAGGGGGGCTCCTTCCGGCTGGCGGTGACCGCGGACCGGAATCTGGACCTGCCGCTGCCCGGCGACGCCGCTCACTGGCCACGACAGATCACCCTCGACGGGCGGCCCGCGCTGCTGCGGCGGGCTGGCGAGGTGCCGACGGTGGCGCTGCCGCCCGGGCGCCACCGCCTGGCGGGAAGGTTTCGCTGGAGCCGGCTTCCGGAATCGTTGCCGGTGCCGCCCGAGATCGGCCTGGTCAGCCTGCGGGTGGGCGGACGCGCGGTGTCCCTGCCCCGCCGCGAGGAGGGCGGGCTCCTCTGGCTCGCCGGCCGGCGTGCCGAGATCGAGGAGGAGCGCGTGGCCATGGAGGTTTCGCGCCGGATCGACGACGGCGTGCCGGTGCGCCTGACGGTGCGGCTCGCGCTCCGGGTCTCGGGCCGGGCACGAGAGGTCGACCTCGGCGATCCCCTGCCGGCGGGCTTCGCCGCCACTTCGGTGAGCAGCTCGTTGCCTGTCCGGTTGGCCGACGGCAGCAGCGGCGGCCACCGGCTCCGGGCCCAGCTGCGACCCGGCGAGTGGCAGATCACGCTCGAGGCCCGCAGCCTCGGCCCGGTGGGCGAGATCGGCCTCGCCGATCGGCCCGACCCCTGGCCGAGCGAGGAGTTCTGGGCCTTCCAGGCCGACCTCGCCGTCCGCTCGGTCAAGCTCGAAGGGGTGCCGGGAGTGGACCCGCAGCGCACGCCGCTGCCCACCGAGTGGCGGACGCTGCCGGCGTTCCGCGTCGTGCCCGGGCAGACCTTGGTCATGACCGAGCTGCGCCGCGGCCAACCGCCGCCCCTGCCGGACTCCATCGAAGTCAGCAGGGAGTGGTGGCTGGCCGAAGACGGCGAACGGATCACGAGTCGTGACCGCCTGCTGGGAAGCCTCAATGCCGGTGGCCGCATCGAGGTGCTCGAGCCGGCGGAACTCGGCCGGGTGGTAGCGGGCGACGCCGGAGAGAGGGTGATCACGCTCGGTGCCCGGAGCGAGCGCGCGGGAGTCGAAGTCCGAAACGGTGAGCTGGAGCTACGCGCCGAGCTCGCCTACCCGCGCGGCGGCGCGCTGCCGGCCGTCGGCTGGGACCGCGACGCCCCCGCGCTGAGCATCCGGTTGAACCTTCCGCCCGGCTGGCTGCTGCTGGCTGCGCCCGGCGCCGACCGCGCGGCCGGGGCGCTGGCGGAGGCCTGGAACCTCCTCGACCTCTTCTTCCTGCTGCTGATCACGCTCGCCACCTGGAAGCTCGCCTCCCGGCGCTGGTCCGCGGGCGCTTTCGTGATCCTCGGCCTCGCCTGGCACGAGCCCCACGCCGGCTTCCTCATCTTCTGGTGGGCGGCGCTGCTGGCGTTGCTGGCCCTGCTACGGGTTCTCCCGGAGGGCCGGCCCGGGCGCCTGGTGAGCGGCTTGCGCTGGCTGGTGAGCTTCGCCTTCGCGCTGCAGCTGGTGCTTTTTTGCACCGTGCAGTGGCGCTCGGGGATCTTCCCGCAGCTCGAGCACCCCTCGGTCGCCTGGCAGGGATCGCCGAAGGCCGCGCCGACGTTCACCGTCTTCGATTACCTGACGGGGCGCGCCGATGTCCTGGCGGAGGCCGGCCTGTCGAGCCCGCGGCCGCCCATTGAGTTCCAGCACTCCAGCGCTCCCAAGGTCAGCATGGTCCGACCGCCGGGTCTCGCCGACGGCGAGGCCGAAGCCGAGCCGCAGGCGCTCGGCTACCTCGACAGCGGCGAGGTCGAGCAGAAGCCGGCACGCTACCTCAAGCGAGCGCGGCAGGTGGACGCCGCCGCCGTGGTCCAGACCGGGCCTGGCGTGCCCCGCTGGTCCTGGCGCGTCTACTCCCTGAGCTGGTCGGGGGCGGTCTCGTCCGAGCAGCGGCTGCGCCTGCTGCTCATCTCACCGGGCGTCGAGAGGCTGCTCTCCCTGCTGCGGATCGTCGGGGTGCTGCTGCTCGCCTCCTGGCTCGTCGACCCGCGGCGTCACCCGCGGCCCGACGCCGGTAGCGGCGAGCCGGTCGCGGCGGCGATCGCGGCAACGCTTGCCCTTCTTTTCCTCGCCGGTTCCGCCGCTGCTCGAGAGCCCGAGACGCCGTCGGGCGATCTGCTCGCTGAGCTGGAGCGGCGCCTGACCGCGCCTCCGTCGTGCGATCCGGATTGCGTCGAAACTGCCGTCCTGGCGCTCAGCGCCGGCCGACGTGGCCTGAGCATCGAGGCCGAGGTCCATGCCGACGCCAGGTCGGCATGGACCCTTCCCGGCCCCGCCGCCGCCTGGACGCCGGAGCGGGTGCTGCTCGACGGCCAGGCGACCGCCGCGTTGCGCCGCGACGCCGACGGCTTTCTCCTGTTGCGTCTCGAGCCGGGCACCCATCGCGTCGTCCTCTCCGGCCCGGCTCGGGACAGCCTGACCCTGCAGATGCCGTTGCCGCCCCGCACCATGGAGTGGCGGGGCGACGGTTGGTCGATCGGCGGATTCCGCCCCGACGCTCCGCCCCCGGCCTCGGTTCGACTCGACCGTCTGCTGCCGACCTCGGTCGAGGCCGGCGCCGCGGACGGCGCCGGGACCGTGGAGCTTCTGCCCTGGCTCGAGCTGACGCGCGAGCTCGACCTCGGCCTCCCCTGGCTGGTCCACAACAAGCTCGAGAGGCTGGGCCCCTCCGGCAGCTCGGTGGCGGTGGCGGTGGCCCTGCTGCCCGGAGAGTCCGTCACCACCGCGGGCGTCCGAGTCGAAGACGGCGAGGCAGCGATCGTCCTCGAGCGCGGCGAGACGGCGCGCCACTGGGAGTCGACGCTCGACGAGACGGACGTCCTCACCCTGACCGCACCCGCGGATCGCCCGTGGCTGGAGCGCTGGGTGCTGGCCTGCTCGCCGATCTGGTCGTGCAGCGCCGAGGGGCTGGCGCCGTCCCGCCACATGCAGGACGCGGCCTGGCTGCCCGAATGGCGGCCCTGGCCCGGCGAGAGCGTCAGCCTGCGTCTGGTGCGCCCGGCAGCGGCGCCCGGCGTCACCACCACCCTCGACGCCGTCCGGCTCGCGCTCACGCCGGGCAAGAGGCTTTTGACCGCCGAGCTGGGACTGGAGCTGCGTACCAGCCGCGGCGGCGAGGAGCTGCTGACGCTGCCCGAGGAGGCGGAGCTGCGCTATTTCCGGGTCGACGAGCAGCCGCAGCCCTTTCAGCTCGAGGAGGGGCGGCTCATGTTCACGGTCGAGCCGGGGAGCCACCAGGTCGAGGTCGGCTGGCGCCAGCCGCACGACCTGGGTCTCGTGGAGCGGGCGCCGGCGGTGGCTCTCGGCTCACCGGCGGCCAACGTGATGATCGAGCTCCAGGTGCCGACGAACCGCTGGCTGCTCTGGGCGGCCGGACCGAGCTGGGGCTCGGTGGTCACGCTGTGGCTCTACCTGCCGCTGCTCGCCGTCGCGGCCTGGGCTCTCGGTCGCTGGCGACCGGCGCCGCTCACCGGTTTCGACTGGCTGCTGCTCGGGCTCGGGCTGACGCAGGTGCCGCTCGCCCTCGCGGCCGTCGTGGTGCTCTGGCTGATCGTCTTCGGCCTCCGCGATCGCTTCCGGGCGGCGGAAGAAGGGCGCTGGCTCGAGCGCATCGGCCTGGGCGCCCTCTGGCTCGCCGCCCTGGGCGTCCTCTACCTGGTCATCCATACCGGCCTGCTGGGCCGGCCGGAGATGCAGATCGTCGGCTTCGCCGGCGTCGGAAGATCTCTGGGCTGGTACAGCGATATGACTGCCGGCCCGCTGGCGCGGCCCTGGGTGGTGTGGCTGCCGCTCTGGTGCTTTCGCGTCGCCATGCTGCTCTGGGCGCTCTGGCTCTCGGCGCGCCTGGTGCGCTGGCTGCCCTGGGCCTGGCGCCGATTCGTCGCGACTCACTGAGTCCGCCCCCGTTTCGCTCCCGTCGAGCTCCCCGGCGCTACGGAACCTCCAGCTCCAGAAACCCGAAGATCCGCTTGATGTAGTTCGTGGTCTCCCGGAACGGCGGCACCCCGGCGTAGCGGTCGACCGCGCCCTCGCCGGCGTTGTAGCCGGCCAGCATGCGCGGCAGGTCGTGGGCGAAGCGCTCGCCCAGCCACTTGAGGTAGCGCACGCCGCCGTCGAGGTTCTTCTCCGGGTCGTGGATCTCGTCGAACCGGATGCCGAAGCGGCTGGCGGTGGCGGGCATCAGCTGGAGCAGGCCGCGCGCGCCCTTGGGCGAGACCGCGCCGGGGTCGAAGGCCGACTCCGCCCGCACCATGGCGGCGATCAGGCTGGGGCTCATCGAGTGCCGGCGCGCGGTCTCGTAGATGAGCTCGCCGTAGGGGGTCTCGGGCACCTCGTCGGTGTCGCGGAAGGCGACCACGAAGACGCCGTCGTCCTCGATGCGCTCTTCTTCCGGGACGATCTCGTCGTCGATGATCCGCTCGACGCGCTCGATCGACACCGTCAGCCGGCCGCCGGCGGGCAGGTCGAAGCGCACCTTGCGATCCTGGACTTCGTAGGCGGTGACCTTGAGCCAGCTGCCGTCGGCCAGAATGGCCAGCTCGGCGCGCGCGGCGGGGCCGACCACCGCGCCGGCGAGCCAGAGCGCGCCGAGCGCCAGCAGGGATGAGCTACGAGCCGCCATCGCGCGCCTGCCGATGCACGAACTCGGCCAACGTGGTCGGCGCCCGGCCGAGCAGCCAGGCGAGCACCCGGGTGCTGCCCTCGAGCCCGTGCTCGCCGTAGTAGTCGAACATCTTCATAAGCGTGCTGACCTGGTAGCGGTCGAGCCCCCGCGCTTCGAGCGCGGTCCGAGCTTCGATCGCCGGCGTCTCGACCGCCTCGACCGGCCGGCCGAGGGCCTCGGCCAAGAGAGCGGCGACCTCGGTCTGCGCCAGCGGCGCCGTGCCGACCAGCTCGTAGATCGCATGGACGTGCCCCTCCTCGGTGATCGCTCGAGCGGCGACCTCGGCCACGTCCTCGAGCGCCACCAGGGCGATCCGGCTCGCGACCCCATAGGGCATCCGGTAGACCCCCCGCTCGACCACTTCGCTCCAGCCGGCCAGCAGGTTCTGCATGTAGGCGGCCGGCTGGAGGATCGTCCACGCCAGGCCCGACTCGAACACCGCCTCTTCGACGCGCAGCTTCTGCCAGTGGTGCGGCATCCGCTCCGCGTGCGGGTGGAGCACCGAGTGGTAGACGAAGTGGCCGAGCCCCGCCGCGCGGGCCACGTCGATCGCCAGCCGCCCGAGCTCGGTCTCGTTCGACCTCAGGTTCGGGCAGATGTAGTAGACGGCGGCGGCGCCGTCGAACGCCTCCTCCATCGCCCCCGGGTCGGCCTGGTCCGCGACCAGGATCTCCGCCGCCCCCGCCGCCGTCACCGCGGCGCTCTGGGCCTTGCGGCGCACCAGGGCGCGCACCCGGGCGCCGCGCGCGGCCAGCGCGCGAATCACCGCCAGGCCGGTCTTGCCGGCGGCGCCGGTGACCAGGATCGGACGGTCCGATCGCTCCGGCTCGGGGTTCATCGACCGCGCACCCTCACGACCGTGGATGGTGCTCGTCGTAGAGCTTGCGCAGTCGCTGCTCGTGGATGTGGGTGTAGATCTGGGTGGTCGAGATGTCGGCGTGGCCGAGCATCATCTGGACCGCCCGCAGGTCGGCGCCGTGCTCGAGGAGATGGGTGGCGAAGCTGTGGCGCAGGACGTGCGGCGACAGATCGCGCACGCCGACCGACGTGCCGTAGCGGCGCAGGTTCTTCCAGAACCCCTGGCGGCTCAGCGGGCCGCCGCGGGCGTTGACGAAGACGACCTCGTGACGCCCCCGGGCGAGCTGCGGCCGGCCGACGCCCAGATAGCGGCCGAGCCAGTGTTCGGCCTGCTCGCCGATCGGCACGATCCGCTCCTTGCCGCCCTTGCCGTAGACGACCATGAAGCCGACGTCGAGGCGCGCCTGC
>JBFGLX010000072.1:0-12686 GCA_041575955.1 Thermoanaerobaculia bacterium | reverse complement strand
TAGTAGCCCGCCCAGCCCTTGTGCGCGTTCTGGAGGTAGCCGGCGCCGTGGACGAAGACGACGGCCGGGTAGCTCGCGGCCGGGTCGAAGTCGCGCGGCTTGTAGAGCTTCGAGTAGATCGGCCGGTCGACGTGGCTCGACGGCACTTCGACGATCTCGGGGATGACCCAGTCGATGGCCTGGAACTCGTCCGAGACGGTGAAGGTCAGCCGCCGCGCCGGGGCCCGCGGCTCGGCCGCCTGGACGTAGAGCTCGGGGTGCCGGTCGATCTCGGAGTGAATGACCAGGAGCCGGGTCTCGTCGGGCGACAGCACGAAATCGTTGACGCCGCCGAAGCCGGTGAGCTGCTCGGTCTCGCCGGTGGCCGTCGCCACCCGGTAGATCTCGTAGACGCCGGGGTCGTCGACGTTGGCCTGGAAGTAGACGTGCGCTCCGGACCGATCGGGCGTCGGATCCGAAACCACGTAGTCGCCGGCGGTCAGCCGCCGCGTCTCGCCGCTCTCGACGTCGCGCACGTAGAGCTGCGAGTAGCCGCTCTCCTCCGACAGGTACCACAGGGTCCTGCCGTCCGGCAGCCAGCCCATGTCGTTGTAGCGGTAGTTGATCCAGGCGGGGTCGGTCAGGCGATGCTGGGGAACCAGCCTGGCTCCGGAGGGGCTGCCAGGGGAGGGCTCTCCCTTGGCTCCGATGGAGGGGTCGTTAGGGGAGGGCTCTCCCCTGACTCCAATACTCTCGACCGTCGCGATCCACCGGTCCTTGTTGTCGATCGAGTGCGCCTGCACCGCCAGGCGCCGGCCGTCGTCGGACCAGGCGATCTCCTCGATCTCCACCGCCCGGGTCTCGGGCGCTTTCAGCGCCTTCTCGACCTGCTCGCGGTCGGCGCCCCTGGCGACGTGCCACTCGACCGCCTGCTTGCGGAGCTCGGCGAGCGGGTCGTCCTGGATCCCGGGCAGGGCCTTGAGATCGATCTCGTGCCGCTCGCGCTGCGCGAGATCGAGCAGCAGGAGGCCGTGCCCGCGCGGCACGTCGCGCCCGACCCGCGTCCTGAGCTCCTCGGTCTCGACGTAGCCGCTGCGGGTGACGTAGTTGGGCATCACGTCCTTGCGGCCTTCCTCGGCGTCCTTCTCGCGCGTGACCAGGAGCACCCGGTCGCCGGCCGGCGACAGCGAGCGCTCGACGATCTCGACCTTGTCGCCCAGGTACCATGGGAGCGCCGGCCGGGCGGGGTCCTCGCGCTGGAGCGAGCGCTCGTGCTCGAGCTTCGCTTCTTCGTCGGCCTTCTCCTCGGCGACCTTCCGGTAGAGACGGAGCTGCTTGGCCTCGAGATAGTCGAACTCCGGCTTCTCCTCGGCGGGATCGTCCTCGAGGCGCAGCTCGGCCGGCTCGGAGACCAGGCCGCTCTCGAGATCGAAGACCAGCGTGCGCGCGCCGCGATCGAAGGCGATCCGCGCGTCGCCGACCAGGAAGCGCGGCCTCGATTCGCGCTCGGCGGTCCGCGTCAGCTGCCGGATCGCGCCGCCGTCGGCTGCCTGGACGAACAGATCTCCTTCGAGCTCGTACGCATAGCGGGAGTGGTCCGAGCTGTAGTCGCCGCCGGGGCGGCGAAACGACGACAGCTCGCTCGGCGGAACCCGGCGCGGGGCGGAGCCCTCCACGCCGACCTCGACGGCCCACAGGTCGTTGATCTTCTCGCCCGGGCGCTTGCGCTCGAAGTAGACGGTGTCGCCGGATTCGCCCCAGAAGGGCGCCTCCGGACCGTTGCCGATCCAGTCGGGGTCGGCCATGATCTGTTCGAGCGTGACGCCGCCCTCGGCCGCGATCGCCGGGACGGACCACACCGCGATCGAAAGAGCCACGACGATCGCGGTGACTGCTCGCGTCGAGCTCCAGGTACGAAGGGGATCGGCTGCCAAATCTGAGCGCCCTCGCATGACTTCTATCCTCCTCTCGGCTCGCCGGAGTCTCTCACGGGGCGGACCCTCGTCGGATGGAGCCCGCCTGACAGAAGAGAAGCGTTGGCAAACCCGCCCCCGCGAGGATTCAATAGGAGGGGTCAAAGGGGAGGGCTCTCCCCTTTTCCAGAGCCCGCCCAGCGCAGGGCGGCCATCGCCGCGACGACCAAGATGCCGGCGACGACGTTCATGCCCACGTCCCGCAGCTCGTAGTAGCGGTCCGGCAGGAGCGCCTGGATGCCCTCGTCGCCCCAGCCGAGCAGCCCCGTGATCGCCATGGCGGCGGCGGCGGGCAGGCGGGTCAGGATGAGCGGCCCGCCCCCCGCCCGGAGCAGGTTCGCGCGCCGTTCCCGGAGCGCCGCGTAGACCAGCCCCCCGACCAGCCCGTACTCGAGAAAATGCACCCGCTCCTCGACAAACCTCATGCCCTGCAGCACGTAGACGTAGACCGCTCCGAAGACCGCGAGAACCAGCAGCTCCCGGACGCCCGGGCGCCGGCGGCCCACCCGCCAGAGGATCAGCGCCGCGGCGACCAGAAAGAGCGCCCCGACGGTGAGCCGCAGCAGATTGCGCTCGCGCAGCCAGGTGGTCGGCGTCCGCACGTAGGCGAGCGAGGCGTAGATGGCGACCTGCACCAGGGCCGCCTGCAGCCACAAGCGCTTCTCGCGAGCCGAGGTCAAAGCCATCTCGCCGAGAGGTTACTGTATCCAGGATGCCTGGCCCGGAAAGAACCCTCGAGCTCACCGGCTACGAGCGCATCTCCCACGAGCTCGCCTACACCGCCGAGATCGCCGGCCACTCGTTCACCACACGGTTTCGCTGGGACTCGATCGACCTGCTCGAGCTCGAGGGCCGACACGGCGAGGAGCTCCTCCGAACGCTCTACTTCCACGCCATCGCGTTCGATCTCGTGCGCCTGGTCAGCCTGAAACCCGACACGGTCGATTTCGGGCCCTTCCGGGACCTGGTTACCCAGGAGTTCACCGAGCTATGGCGACGGATCCTCGAGGGGGTCTGGGCTCAGTGGCGCTACGAGAACGACCTCCCGGGCTGGCCCGGACCTCGGATCCTCGGCCGCCGCCGAGCGCGTGCTTCATCAGCAGCGCGAGCCGCCGACCCTCGCGATCAGCGGGCGACCACGACCCCCGCCAAGTCCGATGGAGGGGTTAGAAGGGGAGGGCTCTCCCCTTCTTCCGGAGACCCCGCCCCTACGATGCTGTTCTGCGGCGGCGGCAAGGACAGCCTGCTCGCCGCCAAGCTGTTCGAGGAGCTCGGCGAGCCGTTCGACGCCTTCGCCTACTCGCACTCGCTCTACGGCGGCGACGCGATGCAGCACGAGCTGATCGACCGGCTGCTCGATCACTGCGCTCCCCGCCGCCGCCACCGTCTCCACATCTTCGACGACCTGCGGCCGGCGGAGCTCGACCTCGGCGCCTTCGGCGTGCGCACGTTCACCGCCGCCGAGACCCCCAGCGCCCTCTTCCTGGCCCTGCCGCTGGCGCTCGGCCACGGCTTCCGGAACCTGGTCGTGGCGCACGAGCGCAGCGCCGACCGCGGCAACCTCGTCTGGAGCGCCACCGGCGAGGAGGTGAACCACCAGTGGGGCAAGTCGCTCGCGGCCGAAGCGCTCCTCGGCGACTACGTCGAGCGACGCTTGCTGGCCGACGTGCGCTACTTCAGCGCCCTCAAGCCGGTGCCCGACGCGGTGATCTTTCCCGCTCTGAGCGACTACGCCTCGGCGGTCCCCGACACCCACTCCTGCAACGTCGCCAAGCCCTGGTGCCGGCGCTGCGCCAAGTGCGTCTACGTCTTCCTCGGCTGCGCCGCCTGGCTGCCGCGGACGACGGTCGAGGCTACCTTCGGCGAAAACCTGTTCGATGTCGCCGACAACCTCGGCCGGTTCGCCCGCCTGCTGGGGCTGGCAGGGCACCTGCCGTTCGAGTGCGTCGGCACGATCGAGGAGTCCCGCCTGTTCCTGGCGCTGGCGGCGCGGGGGGGCTGGGGCGGCGTCGCGATCGACCGCTTCCGTGCCGTGGTCGAGGACCCGCCGGCGGCGGTGCTCGCCGAGCTGTTCGAGATCCGGGGCCGCCCGCACCGGATCCCGGCGCCGCTCGCCGCCCGCCTCCTGCCGGCCCTGGAGCTGCGCGCCCGAGTCGCGCGGCTAGCCTGACCGCGGGCCGCGCGGAAAAAAAAGCGGGGGAGGGCGCAAGGCCCTCCCCACCGGCAACGAAGGAGGGCGCTTGGCCCTCGTGGAGGGCGATCAGTCCATCTGCTTCCGGAGCACGGTCGGGATGTCGAAGTCGTCGACGTTCGACCAGTTCGGCCCGTAGCCGCCCGGGTCCTCGCCGCGGCTCTGGGCGATGACCTTGCGGTAGAACGGCACCTTCTCCTGCTCGGGCGGCTCCTCGTCCGGGGCCGGATCGTCGAAGCGCAGGTCCATCAGCCGCGGCTCCTCCAAGGGCTCGGCCTGAGGAGCCGGCGCCGCCCTGGGTGCGGTCGCGGCCTCGCGATCGAAGAACGGGTCGGTGGCGCCGTACTTCGAGCCGGTAGCGATGACGGTGACCTTCATCTCCTCGTCCAGGCTCTCGTCGACCACCATGCCGGTGATGATGTTGGCCTCCTTGTCCACCGCCTCGGCGATGATGCGCGCGGCTTCGGCGACCTCGTCGAGGGCCAGGTCGCGGCCACCCGAGATGTTGAGCAGCACTCCCTTGGCGCCTTCGATCGAGGTCTCCTCGAGCAGCGGCGACGAGATCGCCCGCTGGGCGGCTTCGAGCGCCCGATTCTCGCCCTTTGCGATGCCGGTGCCCATCAGCGCCATGCCCATGCCGGTCATCACCGACTTGACGTCGGCGAAGTCGACGTTGATCTCACCCGGGATGGTGATCAGATCGCTGATCCCCTGGACCGCCTGGCGGAGCACGTCGTCGGCGATCCGGAAGGCCTCGGTGAGCGGCGTGCCGCGTTCGACGAAGTTGAGCAGCCGCTCGTTCGGAATCGTGATCAGGGTGTCGACCGCCTCCTGCAGCTCCTCGATGCCGCTCTCGGCCTGGACCATGCGCCGCCGTCCCTCGAACCCGAACGGCTTGGTCACCACGGCCACGGTGAGCGCGCCGATCTCCGACGCCAGCGAGGCGATGATCGGCGCGGCCCCGGTGCCGGTGCCGCCGCCCAGCCCGGCGGTGATGAACACCATGTCCGAGCCCTGCAGCATCTCGAGGATCCGCTCGGTGTCCTCGAGCGCCGAGCGACGGCCGATGTCGGGGTCGCCGCCGGCACCCAGGCCGCGGGTCAACGACGTGCCGAGCTGCAGCTTGTGCGGCGCGTGCGCCTTGCGCAGCGCCTGCAGATCGGTGTTGGCGCTGATGAACTCGATGCCGCGCATGCGGCAGTCGATCATGCGGTTGACGGCGTTGCCGCCGCCGCCGCCGACGCCGATCACCTTGATGGTTGCCGGCATCGTCTCGGCGTCTTCGATCGTGATCGGGATGGACGCCTCTTGCTCCTGGTCTTCGAAAAGAATCATGTGCTCGACCCTCCTTACGGGTTCGCCCTAAAGCAGATCCGAAAAAATCTCGCGAAAATTGCCCAGCATGCCGCCCATCGAAAAGCCCTTGGACTTGGCCTTGCGCTGCTCGTTCTGGGCGGCGTGCAATCCGTACAGCAAGAGGCCCGACGCCGTGCTCCATGTCGGGCTGCTGATGACGTCCACCAGGCCGCCCATGCCTTTCGGCATGCCGTAGCGGGTGGGCGCGTTGAACACCTGCTGGGCCATCTCCAGCAGGCCATCCATCTGGGCGCCGCCACCGGTCATCACCACCCCGCCGCGGAGCTCGCTCTGCAGGCCGAGCTTGGTCAGGTCCTCGACCAGCAGCGTCATCATCTCCTCGGCTCGCGGCTGCAGGATGTCGCACAGCTCACGCCGCGGCACCACGCGCGAACCGCCGCCGGCGACCGTCGGCACCGAGATGCCTTCGTCTTCACCCACCATGCCGGCGAGGCAGCACCCCTGGCTGATCTTGACCCGTTCGGCCTCGGCGAACGGCGTCCGCAGGACCATTGCCAGGTCGTTGGTGAAGTGGCCGGCGCCGACCGGCAGCACGGCGCTGTGACGCACCTCGCCCTCGAGAAAGAACGCGTAGTCGGTGGTGCCGGCGCCGATGTCCATCAGCAGGACGCCGAGCTCGCGCTCGTCGTGGGTGAGCACGCTCTCGGCGGTCGCCAGCGGCTCGAAGACGATCTCGATCACCTCGATGCCGGCCCGGTTGACGCAGGTGAGCAGCGTCTTGTTGCGTGTCGAGTTCGCGGTCACCAGGTGGACGGCCACCTCGAGCCGGCTACCGAGCATCCCCAGGGGATCGCTGATGCCTGCCTGCTCGTCGACGATGAACTCCTGGGGGATCGCGTGCAGGATCTCCCGGTCCGAGGGCAGCGCCGCCGACTGCGCCGCCTCGAGCACGCGCGCGATGTCCTGGCGGGTGATCTCGCGGTCCTTGCGGGCCACCGAGACCATGCCGCGCGAGTTGACGCAGCGCACGTCGGTGCCGGCGACGCCGACGTAGGCGCGCTCGATCTCGACACCCGCCATCACCTCGGCCTCCTCGCTCGCCTGTTTGAGCGAGTCGACGGTGGCCTCGACGTTGACGATGTTGCCCTTGCGGGTGCCCCGGTTCGCTGCCATTCCCTTGCCGACCACCTCGACTCCGCCGGCGTCGTCCGGCTGAGCGATCAGCACGCCGACCTTCGACGAACCGATATCGATGGCGACCAGATGAGTATCCGGTTTGGGCATTGCGATTACCCTTCCTCTGTCTGCGGCGTAGCCGCGGGTTGAAAGACGATCTGTCGTGAGAATCTGATATCCACAGAAGCGATCGCCGGGTAGCGGCGATCGAGCTGCGGCAAGAGCCAGGAGAGCCGGTCCAGACCCGACTCGAGCCTTTCCGGGCTGACCAGTATGGGAAAGTCGACACCCTCGGCGTGAACGCGGAAGTCCTCGCTGCTGACGATCTCGATCTCGGTGATCCGACCGCTCCAGGATGGCGCCAGCCGCTGCCATTCGGCGGCCAGGTCGAGCGCCGGCGCGACCTCGTAGGGGCTGCCGATGGGCGCGTCGAGGGTCAGCAGCTCGTCGCTCACCAGACGCGGGTCGTAGCGCGCGATCACGGTCGCGTCGCGCTCGACGAACCAGAGCTCGCCGCGCAGCCGCAGCACCGCCGCGGGCCGGCGCTCCTCGATCTCGACGTGCAGGGTGTCGGGCAGCTCCTTGCGGACGGCGATCTCCCGGATCCACTCGTGGCTCGCCAGGCGGCGGCGCACGTCGTCAAGGCCGGTCGAGAGCAGATGTTGGCCCTCGAGCCCGGCCAGCGCCTCGCGCACCCACGCCGCCGACACCCGCTCGGTGCCCGCGATCTCGATCGCGGCCACCTCGAGGTAGGGGGTGGTCACCGCCCAGTAGCCCGCCGCGGCCGGCGCACCGACGACCGCCAGGGCGGTCAGCAGCGGCCGCAGCAGGTCGACAAACCGCCGCCGGCGTCGGTGCGGCACCGCCTGCCGGCGGCGGCGGTAGGGCTCCGGCCGGTCGCGGTCCGGCTTCATCGGGGCCAGTCCGGTCACGCCGCCTCCTCGCCCACCAGCTCCCCGGCCAGCCGGTAGATGTCGCCGGCGCCCAGGGTCAGGATGACGTCGCCGCTGCCGATCTCCTCCCCGAGCATCTTCGGGACGTCGCGCCAGTCGGCCGCGAATCGGACGTGCCGGTGGCCGCTCTTCCGGGCGGCGTCCACCACCAGGTGGCCGCTGATGCCCGGCAGCGCCGCTTCGCGCGAGGCGTAGATCTCGGTCACGATGGCGCTGTCGGCGCCCAGCAGCGAGCGGCCGAACTCCTCGGCCTGATCGCGGGTGCGGGAATAGAGATGGGGCTGGAAGACCGCCCAGATCTTGGCGCCCGGAAACGCCGAGCGCGCCGCCTCCAGGGTCGCCGCGACCTCGGTCGGATGGTGGGCGTAGTCGTCCACCACGTGCGCGCCGCGCCAGCGGCCGATCAGCTCGAAGCGCCGGTGGACGCCCGAGAAGGAGGCCAGGCCGCTCGAGATGGCTTCGAAGTCGAGCCCCAGGGCGAGCCCCACCGACACCGCGGCGAGGGCGTTGCGCACGTTGTGCAGTCCCGGCATCGGCAGCTCGATCCTGCCGAGCGCGCCCTTGGCCGGCGACAGCACGGTGAACCGGCAGCCGATTCCCGCCCGCTCGAGGTCGACCAGGGTCAGGTCGGCCTGCGGCGAGACGCCGTAGGTGACCACCCGCCGGTCGGCGAGCCGCGGCATGATCTGCTGGATGTTCGGATCGTCGAGGCAGACGATCACCTGCCCGAAGAACGGCACCTTGTTGGCGAAGGTGACGAACGCCTCGCGGATCTCGTCCAGGTCGGCGTAGGTGTCGAGGTGCTCGCGGTCGATGTTGGTGATCACCGCCACGATCGGCTGCAGCCGCAGGAAGCTGCGGTCGAACTCGTCGGCCTCGGCGACCAGATAGTCGCTCTTGCCCAGCCGTGCGCCGGTTCCCGATACCCGCAGCCGGCCGCCGACGATCACCGTCGGGTCGAGCCCGGCCTCGGTCAGCAGCGTGCCGACCAGCGAGGTCGTGGTCGTCTTGCCGTGGGTCCCGGCCACCGCGATGCCGTACTTGAGCCGCATCAGCTCGGCCAGCATCTCGGCCCGGCCGACGACGGTGACGTTGGCCGCGCGCGCCGCCCGCACCTCCGGGTTGTCTCTGCCGACCGCCGACGAGATGACCACCAGGTCGACCCCGTCGACGTGGGCCTCGGCGTGGCCGATGTCGATCTTGGCGCCGAGCTCGCGCAGCCGGCGGGTGGTCTCGCTGTCCACCAGGTCCGAGCCGCTGACCTCGAGGTCGTAGTCGAGCAGAACCTCGGCGATGCCGCTCATACCGGCGCCGCCGATGCCGACGAAGTGGATCTTCGAGAGCTGGATGAAGCGGGTGAACATGGCTAGCTGGGCCTCATCGCGGTCATCGGCTTCCCCGGCCGGCCGTCGCGGCGGCGACGACCAGGTCGGCGATCCTCGGGGCGGCGTCGGGGCGGGCGAGCTTGCCGAGCGCGGCGCTCATCGCGGCACGGCCGGGCGGGTCGCCGAGCAGCCGATCGATCGTCGCGGCGATCTCGGCCGGCGGGCTCGCCTCGTCGACGATCACCGCTCCGCCGGCGTCGACCAGCGCCCGGGCGTTGTCGCGCTGATGCCCCGCGGCCAGCGCCAGCGGCATCAGCACGGCGGGACGCCGGGCGGCGCAGATCTCGGCCACGGTCACCGCTCCGGCCCGCGAGAGCACCAGCTCGGCGCCGGCCATGGCTCCGGCCACGTCTTCGATGAAGGGCACGATCTCCAGCGTCGCCGCGCCCAGCTCTCGGCTCGCATAGGCCTCGCGGGTGGCGTCGGCGTGCCGGCCCACCTGATGGGTCACCGCCAGGTGCGGGTAGCGCGCGGCCAGCAGCTCGAAGACCGCGGGCAGCAGCAGATTGACGTTCAGGGCCCCCTGGCTGCCGCCCAGCACCAGCACCCGCGAGCCGCCGGTGGCCGGGGCCGCAAGCTCGAAGAACTCCGGCCGCACCGGCACCCCGGTAAGGTGCGTCGGGCAGCGGAAGTCGCGCCCCGCGGCCTCGTAAGCGATCGCCGCGGCCTGCGCCCAGCGCGACAGCAGCCGGTTCGCCGCCCCGGCGCGCGCGTTCGGCTCCAGCAGCACCGCCGGCCGCCCGGCCAGGCGCGCTCCGAGGACCGCCGGGGCCGAGACGTAGCCGCCGGTGCCGAGCACCACCCGGACGTCGAGGCGCCGGACCAGGCGGCGCGCCGCCACCGCCGAGGCGCCGAGCGTCAGCAGCGCCTTCACCCGGGCGAGCGGCCCACGTCCGACCACCGCCCGGGCGGCAAGCGGATGAAAAGGGAGATCCCGGCTCGCTACCAGCCGCTCCTCCATGCCACCGGCACACCCGGCCCAGCTCACCCGCCAGCCGCGACGCTCGAGCTCGACCGCCACCGCGACGCCCGGGAAGACGTGTCCCGCGGTGCCGCCACCGGCCATCAACGCGTGTGGTTTCGAGGCCATCCATCATCCGTGCTGCGAGACGTTGAGGAGCACGCCGGAAGCGACCATGGTCGCCACCAGGGACGAGCCGCCGTAGGAGAGGAAGGGCAAGGTGATGCCGGTGGTGGGCAGGATCACCAGCGCCACGCTCACGTGGATCAGCGCCTGCAGCGCCAGGCAGGCGGCCAGGCCCCAGGCGAGATGCCGCCCGAAGATGTCCGGCGCCTGGAGCCCCGCGCGAATCCCGCGCCAGAGCAGCACGCCGAACAGCACCAGCGCTCCGAACGCGCCGATCAGCCCGAGCTCTTCGGCCAGGATGGCGTAGACGAAGTCCGAGTTCGCGTCGGGCAGGAAGTGCAGCTTCTGGAGGCCACCGCCCAGGCCGAGGCCGAAGACGCCCCCGGAGCCGACCGCGACCAGCGACTGGAACGGCTGGAAGCCGGTCGTCTCCTTGAACTGCTCCGGATCGACGAAGGCCTTCAGGCGGCCCCAGCGGTAGGGCACCAGCAGGATCGAGGAGACCAGCGCCGGAACGACGCTCAAGCCGACGACCACGAGGTAGCGCCAGGGCAGCCCGGCCAGAAAGAGCATCAGCCCGGCGACTGCCAGCAGGATCAGCGTGCTGCCCAGGTCGCGCCCCAGGTAGACCAGCCAGGCGAGCAGCCCGGTCACGACGCCGGCGGGCACGAGCAGCTGCAGCTGCCTGCTCTCGTCTCTCATGCGGGCGATCAGGTAGGCCAGATACGGGACCAGCACCAGCTTGGCCAGCTCGGAGGGCTGCAGCGACAGCGGACCGAGATCGATCCAGCGGTGGGTGCCGCGGACCGCGGGGCTCAGCAGCGCGACGACCAGCAGCAGCGCCACGGAGCCGAGCAGGGTGTAGATCACCTCGCGCCGCTGCAGGATCCGGTAGTCGACGTGCATCACCAGCAGCATCGCGGCCAGGCCGACCGCCGCCGCCAGGCACTGCTTGAGCAGGAACGGATTGAACGTCCCCGGCTCGGGCGCGGCGGCAAAGGCGCTGGCCGAGAAGACCATCGCCAGACCGAGGCCGACCAGCGCCACCACGGTGGTGAACAGCAGCCGGTCGAAGGCGAGCTTCTTAGCCACGGCTCTCGCCTCCACCCGACGCGGCCGAGCGAGGGCCCAGGCCCACCACCAGGGCGGTGAAGTGCTCGCCCCGCCGCATGAAGTTGTCGTACTGATCGAAGCTCGAGCAGGCCGGCGACAGCAGCACCACCTCGCCGGCGCGCGCCCGTTCGCGAGCCGCCGAGACGGCGCGCTCCAGGTCGCCGCACGGCTCGCAGTCGACCACCGGCGCCAGCGCCCGCTCGAAGATCGAAGCGGCCTCGCCGATCAGGTAGACCCGCCGCGCCTTGGCGGCGACCGGCCCGGCCAGCACCGCCGGATCGCCCCCCTTGTGGCGGCCGCCCAGGATCAGGTGGATCGAGCGCTCCGGGAAGCCCTCGAGCGAGCGCAGCGTGGCGTCGACGTTGGTGCCCTTCGAGTCGTTGTACCAGGCCACGCCGTCGAGCGTCGCCACCCGCTCGAGGCGGTGCGGCAGCCCGGCAAAGCCCGCCAGCCCGCTCCTGACGGCGGCCGTATCGGCCCCCATCGCGCGCGCCAGGAGCGCCGCGGCCATGGCGTTCTCCAGGTTGTGCGTCCCCACGAGCTGCAGATCTCCGGTCCGGAAGAGCTCGACCGGATCGCTGCCGGGGGCGATCTCGACCACCCGCTCGCCGTCCATGTAGCAGCCGTCCTCGACCGGCCGCAGGCGCGAGAAGAAGCGCCGGCGGGCGCGCGCTCCGATCGCCGCCACCCGCGGGTCGTCGGCGTTGAGGACCGCGACGTCGTCGCCGTTCTGGCGGGCGAAGATCCGCTCCTTGGCGGCGCGGTAGGCGTCGAAGTCGTGGTGGCGGTCGAGGTGATCGGCGCTCAGGTTGAGCAGCGCCGCGGCCCGTGGCCGGAAGGTGTCGACCGATTCGAGCTGGAAGCTCGACAGCTCGACCACGAAGACGCGCCCCGCCTCGCCCTCGACGCAGGCGGCGAGCGGCAGGCCGATGTTGCCGCACACCTCGACCCGCAAGCCGGAGGCGCGCAAGACGGCGCCGGCCAGGGCGGTGGTGGTGCTCTTGCCGTTGGAGCCGGTGATGCCCACCGCCGGACCGTTCAGGAACGGGAAGGCGAGCTCGACCTCCGAGATCACCGGCACTCCGAGCCGGCGGGCGTCGCGCAGCAGCGGGCGATCGGGCGGCACTCCCGGGCTCACCACCACGCCGTCGAACGAGCCCGGCAGCGCCTCCGGGTCGGCGCCGAGCAGCAGCTCGACGCCCGGATCGCCGCCCAGGCGGCCGAGATCGAGCTCCTCGCCCGGCCGCCGGTCGACCGCCGCCACGCGGACGTCGCGCGCCCTGAGCAGCAGGGTCGCTGCCAGCCCCGAGGCGCCCAGCCCGTAGACCAGCACCCGGCTCCAGTCGCCCTCGCTCCAGGGAGTTCTCATCTCAGTTTCAGGGTCGAGAGGCTGATCAGGGCGAACAGGATCGCCAGGATCCAGAAGCGCACGATGATCTTCGACTCCGCCCAGCCCTCGAGCTCGAAGTGGTGGTGAATCGGAGCCATGCGCAGCACGCGCCGGCCGGTCAG
>JBFGLX010000071.1:0-12792 GCA_041575955.1 Thermoanaerobaculia bacterium | reverse complement strand
CTGATCCAGGAGGGCAACATCGGCCTGATGAAGGCGGTCGAGAAGTTCGAGTACCGCCGTGGCTACAAGTTCTCGACCTACGCCACCTGGTGGATTCGGCAGGCGATCACGCGGGCGATCGCCGACCAGGCGCGCACCATCCGGATTCCGGTGCACATGATCGAGACGATCAACAAGCTCACCCGCACGAGCCGCTCGCTGGTCCAGGAGCTCGGCCGCGAGCCCACCGCCGAGGAGATCGGCCAGCGCATGGATCTGTCGGCCTCGAAGGTGCGCAAGATCATGAAGATCGCGCAGGAGCCGATCTCCCTGGAGACGCCGATCGGCGAGGAGGAGGATTCGCACCTCGGCGACTTCATCGAGGACAAGAACGCCGTGTCGCCGGTCGAATCGGTGATCTCCAACAACCTCACCGATCAGACCAGCAAGGTGCTCGAGTCGCTCACCCCGCGCGAAGAGCTCGTCCTGCGCATGCGCTTCGGCGTCGGCGAGGGCTCCGAGCACACGCTCGAAGAGGTGGGACGGTCGTTCAACGTCACCCGCGAGCGCATCCGCCAGATCGAATCGAAGGCGCTGCGCAAGCTGCGCCACCCGAGCCGCTCGAGCCAGCTCAAGCCGTTCCTCGACCAGACGCAGTAGGGCGGTCGGGTCCTCGGCGTCGCAAGCCTTGCAGCTACGGGCAGCTACGCCGCCTCGCGACGAAGTAGCTGAGAAATGCCGGCTAGACTGGCGGCCGAGGGCTCGATTCTGTCCGCTACCCAAGCTCCCGGCTCGCCGGCCCCCAGCGCTCCGCGCCGCGACGGCTTCCAGGAAGCCCTGGCCAGCCTCGCGACCCGGCCCGGGCGGTTCGTGCCGGGCGTGGTTCTGCTCGCGGTCGCGCTCCGCCTCGGCGCCGGGCTCTTCTTCCCCGGCTTCCAGACCGGCGACGACGTCGAGATCGTGGAGTCGGCGCTGGCGGCGATCGGCGCGATCGACTACCAGCCGTGGGCGCTCCGCAACCAGCTCCTGCCGCGGCACCTGCTCGGGCCGCTGCTCGCCGCCGGCACCGCGGTAGGGATCGTGGAGCCGCAGGCGCAGGTCGTCTTGGCGCGCGTGATCTTCGCGCTCTTCGGCGGCCTGACGGTCTGGCTCACCTGGCGGCTGGGCCTGCGGCTGTTCGAACGGCGCGAGGTCGCCGCGCTCGGTGCCCTGCTGATCGGCTTTCATCCGCTGGCGCTCGCCTTCGGCGCGACCACCCTGCCGCGGGGCGCGTCCACTGCCGCGGTGGTCGGCGCCGCGCTCCTGGCGCTCGGTCCGCGCGAGCGCGCCGCGTCGGCGTCGCGGCTGGCGCTCGCCGGCGTCCTGCTCGCCGCCGCTTTCGCCTGCCGCTACAGCGAGGCGATCTTCCTGGCACCGCTCTTGATGGTGGCGGCCGCGGCCGATCCGCGACGGCGGCTCGTGGCGGCCGGCTCGCTCGTCGCCGGCTTCGCTGCCGGGGTGATCGTGCTGGTCGGAATCGAGGACTGGCTGACGTTCGGAGCCCCGTTCGCGAGCCTGCGCGAGTTCGCGCAATACACGCTGATCGAGCGCCAGGCCTCGGCGCGGGTGGCCGTGCAGCCGGCGGAGTGGTACCTGCGTCGCCTGCTGTTCTGGATCCCGGCGAGCCTGCTGCCGGCGTTCTTCTTCGTCGATCGGTCGAAGGTCGGGGCGCGCCAGCTGGCGCTGATGGTCGGGCTGCCGGTGCTCCTGCTGTCGCTGGTCCACCACAAGGACCTGCGCTACCTGAACGGCGTCTTGCCGTTTCTGGCGCTGCTCGGCGCGGCCGGCCTGGTCGGCCTGTCGCTAAGAGGCGGGGCGCAACGCCGGGTGGCCGGCGCGTTGATCGCCGTCACGCTCGCCCTGGGGCTCTACCGGGCCGGCCGGATCCTGGTCGACGGCTCGAACGCGTCGGTCGCGGCGGCCCGGCTGCTGGCCGCGACCCCCGAGCTGCAAGCCGTGGGCGCCACCCAGCTCTGGGCCTTCGGGGACAAGATCTACCTCGGGCGCAAGACGCGCCTGGTGGAGCTCGGAGTGCGCCCGACGGCGTCGTCGCTGCGCCCGCTGATCGGGGATCTGGACGCGGTGGCGCTCCACGCCCTGAGCGCCGGCCCCGAGCTGGGGCCGTTGCTGCGCGAGCTCGGCTTCCAGGAGTGGACGACCGTCTCGGGCTGGGGAGACGACGCGGTGACGATCCTGCGCCGATAATCAGGCGCTCTTCTCGAGCTCCGCCTCGACGATCTCGCGGATCCGGAACTTCTGGATCTTGCCGGTGATCGTCATCGGGAAGCCGTCGACGATGCGCACGTAGCGCGGCACCTTGAAGTGCGCCAGCCCCTCGCGGACGTAGTCCTGCATCTCTTCGGGGGTCGCGCTCGCGCCCTCGCGCAGCTGGATCCAGGCGCCGAGCTCTTCGCCGAGCCGGTCGTCGGCGACGCCGAACACCGCGGCCTGGACCACCTTCGGGTGGCGGGACAGATAGTGCTCGATCTCGGCCGGGTAGATGTTCTCGCCGCCGCGGATCACCATCTCCTTGAGCCGGCCGGTGATGCGCACGTAGCCGTCCTCGTCCATGACCCCGAGGTCGCCGGAATGAAGCCAGCCGTCGGCGTCGATCGCCTCGCGGGTCGCCTGCTCGAGCTCGAAGTAGCCCTTCATCACGTGATAGCCGCGGAAGCAGAGCTCGCCCTGCTCGCCGATCGGCATCAGTGCGCCCGAAGCCGGGTCGATCACCTTGGCTTCCTGGTGCGGCATGTTGGTGCCGACGGTCCGAGTCCGGCGCTCGAAGGAATCGTCGCGGCGCGTGATGTGGGTGCCCGGCGACGACTCGGTCTGGCCGTAGGCGATCAGGATCTCGCGGCAGCCCATCTGCTCCATCACCCGCTCCAGGAGCTCCGGCGGGCACGGGGCACCGGCCATGATGCCGGTGCGCAGGCTGGACAGATCGAAGCGCGAGAACTCGGGATGCTCGAGCTCGGCCAGGAACATGGTCGGCACGCCGTGGATCGCGGTGCAGCGCTCGGCGTCGATCGCCCGCAGGGTGGCGCCGGCATCGAAGTGGGGCCCCGGCAGCACGAGAGCGGCGCCGTGGGTGAGGCACGCCAGATTCGACAGCACCATGCCGAAGCAGTGGTAGAAGGGGACCGGCACGCACAGCCGATCCTCCTCGGTGAGTGCCATCGCCTGGGCGCCGAAGAAGGCGTTGTTGAGGATGTTGTGGTGCGACAGCACGACCGGCTTGGGGAAGCCGGTCGTGCCGGAGGTGAACTGGATGTTGATCGGGTCGTCGACGTCGAGGGCGGCGGATGCGGCCTCGAGATCGCGCTCCGGGATCGAGCGGCCGTTGCCGATCACCTCGGGCCAGGTCCAGAACGCCCTTGCCGGCCGCTCGACCGCGGCGCCGGCCTGCGGATCGAAGACGATCAGGTTGCGCAGCTCGGGCAGGCGTGAGCAGCGGAGGGCGCCGGGGGCCTGGCTCGCGGCCTCGGGAACGAGCTGCGTCACCATCTGCGCGTAGCGCGAGCTGCGGAAGGCCGGCATCACCGCCAGTGCCTGGACCCGAGCCGCGGCCAGGGCGTGCTCGAGCTCGGCGATCCGGTAGGCGGGGTTGATGTTGACCAGCACCGCTCCGATGCGCGCGCTGGCGATCTGGAGGATCACCCACTCGGCGTTGTTCGTGGCCCAGATGCCGATCCGACTGCCGCGGCCGAGACCGAGCTCGAGCAGCCCCTTGGCCAGCTCGTCGGCGCGGCCAAAGAGCTCGCCGTAGGTGAACCGGATTCGCTGCTCGATCGAAACCAGCGCATCGCGCCGCTCGAACCTCCTGGCGACGCCACCGAGGTAGGCGTGAATGGGCTGGCCGAGGAGGGGCTGGGCGCCGCCCCGGTGGTGATACGAGCCCCGGATCATGACTTTCACGCGCGCCCAGGAGTGTGGCTCCGGGGCGAAGAGATCAGTTCTCCTCCGGCTCTCCCTCCTCGTCGACCTGGATGCCCTTGAGGTAGGCGACTAGGTCGGCCAGCTTGCGCTGGGCGTCCGCCTCGGTCTGCCCCTCGTCGACCTGGAAGACCAAGCCCCAGAGGGGCATGTCGCGGCCGTGCAGAGGCGACATCTCCACGCGGCCGTCGATCGAGTCCAGTACCCGTTCGGTGGGGAACTCGCCGCCGTTGTCGAGCGCCAGACGGGTCAGGTCGGTCGGGGGGATCTTGAGGTACTTGGCCACGTGGCCGTCGCCCTGGCCCTTCTGACCGTGGCACGATCGGCAGTAGCGTTGAAAGATGGCGAAGCCGCTGCCGTAGCTCCCCTCGGCTGTGGCCTCCGCGGCCGCGGTGGCTTCGGCGCCTTCCTGGGCGGTCGCTGGAATCGGCGCCACCAGCGGCAACGCCAGCAGCAGCGTGAGGATCAGAAGTTCTCTCATTCGAGCCTCCCTCTTCGAGTCGAGCCTATTTTAGAGGATTGGGCTCGGCCACGGGTTTTCGGGCTGGTCCCGAGGGGCGCCGGGGTGGGCGGCCCCGCTCCGCGGGGCGGCCCGGCGCACCCGTCTCGATTGACAAACAATCGGGTGGTACCTAACATCGTGAGTTCGGCCGGTGGCCGAGAGCGCGATCCTGGGTAGCTCAGTGGTAGAGCGGTCGGCTGTTAACCGATTGGTCGGGGGTTCAAATCCCTCCCCAGGAGCCATCTGAAAAGTCGAGCCGGTGGGCGCCAGCCCGCCGGCTCTTGTCGCCTGTGCTAGCCTGATCGGGAGAAGAGCTCAGGCGATGACCGATCTGGCTTCCCGAGAGTGCGTTCCCTGCAAAGGCGGCGTGCCACCGCTCGAGGGCGAGGCTCTCACCGACCTTCACGCCCGGCTCGGCAACGGCTGGCAGGTGGTGGACGATCACCACCTGGTCAAGGAGTACAGGTTCAAGAACTTCCAGCAGGCCCTCGACTTCACCAACCGGGTCGGCGCCCTCGCCGAAGAGGTCAACCACCACCCGGAGATCTGCCTCACCTGGGGGCGAGCGACGATCACGATCTGGACCCACAAGATCGACGGCCTGACCGAGAGCGATTTCGTCTGGGCAGCCAAGGCCGATCGCCTGGAGGAGTGAGTTTCGGTGACAGCTTCCTTGATTCGGGCCTGAATTAAGTAGACTGTCACCGGGTCTCCGCGATGGATGTAGAGATCAAGAGGGGGCCCGACGTGGTTCCCACGCGCTACTGGCACGCGCTCGCCGACGGCCGGGTCCAGTGCGATCTCTGCCCGCGCTTCTGCAAGCTGCGCGAGGGCCAGCGCGGCCTCTGCTTCGTGCGCGGCCGGCTCGACGATGCGATCGTGATGACCACCTACGGCCGGTCGAGCGGTTTCTGCGTCGATCCGATCGAGAAGAAGCCGCTCAACCACTTCTTTCCCGGCACGCCGGTGCTGTCGTTCGGCACCGCCGGCTGCAACCTGTTCTGCAAGTTCTGCCAGAACTGGGACATCTCGAAGTCGCGCGAGGTGGATACGCTTGCCGATCAGGCGGCGCCCGAAGCGATCGCCGACGCGGCCGTCCGGCACGGCTGCCGGAGCGTCGCCTTTACCTACAACGATCCGGTGATCTTCCTCGAGTACGCGATCGACGTCGCCGAGGCGTGCCGGGCTCGAGGCCTCGCTACCGTCGCGGTCACCGCGGGGGAGATCTGCGCCGAGCCGCGGGTCGAGCTGTTCGAGCGGATGGACGCCGCCAACGTCGACCTCAAGGCGTTCACCGAGAGGTTCTACCGCAACGTCTGTGGCGGCGAGCTCGGCACCGTCCTCGAGACCCTGGTCTATCTGGTTCACCAGACCGACGTCTGGGTGGAGATCACCAACCTGGTGATCCCGGGCGCGAACGACAGCGACGCCGAGCTGGATGAGCTCAGCGGCTGGATCTGCTCGGAGCTCGGCCCCGACGTGCCGCTCCACTTCAGCGCCTTCCACCCCGACTTCAAGATGCTCGACACCCCGCCGACGCCGCCGGCGACCCTCTCACGGGCGCGCGCGATCGCCCTCCGCAACGGGCTGCGGTACGTCTACACCGGCAACGTTCACGACCCGGCCGGAGGCAGCACCTGGTGCCATTCGTGCGGCGCCTGCATCATCGGGCGCGACTGGTACGAGCTGACCGGGTGGAACCTGACGGCGGGTCTGTGCGGCGCCTGCGGCACGCCCTGCCCAGGCAGGTTCGAGGACGCGCCCGGGAGCTGGGGCCGGCGGCGCCTGCCGGTGCGGATCGGGGACTTTCGCGGCACCGGGTGATCGGATCGCCCCCCTCACCCTCGCTCCCTCTCCCTCCCTCGCGGGGGGAGAAGGACGCCCCCGCCCGGCGCGCGCCGGATCCGCCCCCGGGTGAGGGTCAGCGGAGCTGGTAGAGGAAGCGGTAGTAGGCCTTGTGGCGGCGAAAGTTCTCGGCGCTGTAGCGGCCGCTGAACAGCTTGGCCTCGTACTTGTCGAGATCGGCGACCCGGGTGACGAGGCGAGTCGTCCACGGCCGGCGCAGGCGCAGCCGCGACAGAAAGAGCTTGTAGACGGGGTGGAGCACGTCCATGATCTGCTCGAGCACGGCGAAGGTCGGGGCGATGCGGTCGGTGATGTCGGTCTCGCGGACCAGGTCGAGCGGCTGCTCGCGCAGCGTATTGTGCCAGTCCTCGAGGTAGTGTCCGCCGCCGATGGGGCCGCCGTGGTACTTCTTCCACTGCTTCGGCCGGCGGAAGATGTCGCACACCAGGATGTAGCCGCGCGGGCGCAGCAGCGAGATCGCCTTCTCGATCGCCACGTCGAGCGGCCGGATGAAGAGGATGCTCTCGCTGAACAGGATGAGGTCGTACCTGGTCCCCGTCTCGAGCGTCTGGAACGGGGTCTCGAAGAGCTTCGCCCGGCCGGCCAGGTTCTCGGCGGCGAGCTCGGCGAGCGGGCCGGGCGGGCTCAGGCAGTCGACCTTGTAGCCGCGCTCGAGCAGCCGCAGGGCGTTGGCGCCGGTGCCGCAGCCGACGTCCAAGAGGGTCGTGACGTCGGCCGGGATGTCGGCGATCAGCGCCTCGCTGTAGGCTTCCTGGGCGCGCGGCAGGTTGCGGACGTGGACCGTCAGACCGTCGGGCCAGAAGCCGTAGTGGAGGTCGTCGGTGTCGAGGAAGTAGCGCGCCAGACGATTGGTCATCGCCAGGCCGATCTCGCGCGCGACCTTGACGTCGGGATCGGATGTCTTCGCCCGCGGCATCAGGGGAAGATACCGAGATCGGCGTAGCACACCGCGATCTTGTCGATAGCGTTGATGAACGCGGCGGTGCGAAGATCGGTCTTGTCGTCATGCCGCGCCCGGGTCTCGCGCATCTGCTGGTAGGCGACGACCATCGTCTCCTCCAGCCCGGAGCGGACGAGGTCCTCCTCGCCGGCGCCCCGGGACAGATCCTTGAGCTCGTCGGTGGAGAAGGGCTCTTCCGTCCTCTCGCCGAGGGCCTCGAGGACCTTGCGGCGCGCCTGCTCCTCGTGGCGCTTGCCCATGCGGCCGAAGCGCAGGTGGGAGAGGTTCTTGGCCCACTCGAAGTAGGAGACCGTCACACCGCCGGCGTTGAGGTAGGTATCGGGCAGCACCATCACGTTGCGCTTCGCCAGCACCTCGTCGGCGTCCGCGGAGGTGGGTCCGTTGGCCGCCTCGGCGACGATCTTGGCCCGGATGCTCTCGACGTTGTCGGAGTTGATCTGGTCCTCGAGCGCCGCCGGCACCAGGATGTCGCATTCGAGCTCGAGCGCGGCTCGGGAGTCTTCGATGTTGCTGGCGCCGGGAAAATCGAGAATCGATCCGGTCTCCCGGCGATGGGCGACGACCTTCTCGAGGTCGAGCCCGCCCGGGGCGTGGATCGCGCCCTCGTACTCCGCCAGTCCGACCAGCACCGCCCCCGCCTCCTCGAGGTACTTGGCGGCGTGGTAGCCGACGTTGCCGAGCCCCTGGACGACCACCCTCTTGCCGTCGACGCCGGGCTCGAGGCCGAGCGCCTTCATGTCGTCGGCCACCGCGCACGCCTCGCGGATGCCGTAGAAGACGCCCCTGCCGGTCGCCTCGGTGCGTCCGCGGATGCCCCCCTGGGCGACCGGCTTGCCGGTCACGCAGCCGAGCGCGTTGAGCTCGCCGCCGGTGAGCGTCATGTAGGTGTCGACGATCCACGACATCTCGCGCGCCGAGGTGCCGTAGTCGGGCGCCGGCACGTCGACGCCCGGGCCGATGAAGTTCTTGCGCAGGAGCTCGAACGTGTAGCGGCGGGTGATCCGCTCGAGCTCGGCGGTGCTGAACTTGCGCGGGTCGATCTTGATGCCGCCCTTGGCGCCGCCGAAGGGCACTTCGACGATCGCGCACTTGTAGGTCATCAGGGCGGCGAGCGCCATCACCTCGTCCTCGCACACGTGCGAGCTGTAGCGGATGCCGCCCTTGGTGGGCAGCTTGTGATGGCTGTGCTCGGCGCGCCACGCCTCGATGGTCTCGATCTCGCCGTTGTCGCGCTTGATCGGGAAGGCGACGTGGTAGACGCTGTTGCACTCGCGGATCTGCTCGAGCAGCTCCGGCGAGTGCTCGGTGAGCTCGGCGGCCTTGCCGAAGCTGCGCTTTACCTGGGCGAAGAATCCCTGCTTGGATGCCATGGGCTGTTGTCGTCTCCTGCCGATGATACCTATCGCTTCAGGCGGTCGCCGTGCTCCTCGGCCGACAGGATCCAGCCCACCAGCTTGCCGGGCTGGATCGTGTCGTGCCAGAACTGGCGGCCGCGCAGGTGGCGGCTCGAGGAGTCGGATTCGGAGATCGTACCGACCTCCCGCTCGATCGTGCGCAGCCGCTGCACCCAGCGCTCGCCGTTGGCCGCCCGCAGGTCGACCCAGCCGGCCTCGACCCACTTCTCGAGCTTCTCGGGGGTCACCGTTTCGTCGGCCACGTTGCCGGGGATGATCACCGTCGGACCGCGCAACAGCTGGCCGTCGGCGGTCAGGATCGGAATACCGATGGCGAGGATCTCGCTGGCGAGGCGCGGCCGCTCGCGGACCAGCCGGTCGAGCTTCGCCGAAACCTCCGCGCCCGAGGACCGGCGGACCGCCTCGGACGATCCGAACGCCTCGCGCAGCAGGTGGGCTTCGAACAGCAGCTTCGAATTGCGCGGCGGTCCGAGCATCTCGAAGGCGACGCTGCGGGTGTCCCCCTGCGCCTCGAGCTCGGTCATCCGCTCGAGCGCCCAGTGGCGCATCAGGCCCGCCCGGTAGGTCGGCCCGAAGACCGCGTTGTCGAGCGCGTTGATCACGTCATGCCCGGTGTTGCCGCCCTGGATCTCGAACACCAGGGCGCGGGCGATCTCCTCCGGGGTGACGAACTCCATCTGCTCGGCGGTGGTGAGCAGCGCGAACTCCTCGAGGCTGAAGATGCCGTTCTCGCCGGTGTTGATGAAGGCGGTGGTCAGCACCTCGTCGGTCTCGCGACCCGCCTCGGGATCGTGCGTCGAGATCGTCTCGCCGATCGCCCGCGGCGTCGCTTCGATCAGGTGCAGCCGCCGGCCCCGGCGCTCGACCGGCCCGTAGCCGATCGACTTCCAGGCGATCGCCGCCGCCGGCTTGATCTCCTTGGTGATCGGCGCCCCCGGCGTGCGCGCCATCAGGAAGAGCAGCATCGAGTGGGCTCCGGCGACCGCGCTCTTGGACAGCAGCACCCGGCTCGGCTTCTCCTCCGAGTGGGTGTAGGGGACGTTGAGCCCCATGCCGCCGGTGCCGCTGGTGCCGACCTTGAGGTAGACGGCGGTCGCCGCGTCGCGCATCCCGCGGTAGAGCACCTGGATGTGGCGGATCAGGCGCGGGATGTAGAGCGACGCGAGCAGATCGGTGGCCGCCTCGTCGTCCTTGTTGCCGTCGGCGAGGTGATGCCAGAGGCGATCGGCCGTGGCGTACACGTCCTGGTAGGCGATCGCGGTGGCGGTGTTGACGCAGTCGATGACGATGTCCGGCTGGCGCTCGGCCAGCAGCCGATAGAGGAAGAAATCGGTCAGCAGGTCGTCTTCGAGCTGCCGCAGGTGCGCCCAGATCTCGTCGAGCCTGCGGCGCTTCTCGACCAGGCCCAGAATGTCGCCGCTGGCGGTGCTGATGGTGGTCTCGCCCGCCTCCGCCTGGACCCCGGTCCGCGCCTCCTCGGCCTCTTCGGCGCGCAGGCTGTGCAGAATGATCTCGGCCGGCGCGTGGCGCAGCAGCTCACGGCATACGGCGCTGCCCACCAGGCCGTAGCCGCCCAGTATCAGCACCTTCTTGCCCTTGATTCTCACAGCAGATCTCCTCGCGAGAGCGCCGAGCGCCGGCGTCGGCCGCGCTGACAGATCCCGGCAGCTTCGTGTCGTGGGGGAGGCGGCAGGTGAGAGCGATTCCTCATCCGGCCTCAACTCAGGATACAGCATTTCACCCCTGGCGGGGCGAACGGCAGTGCTAGACTGCCGAGGCGACACCGACCTTGCGCGGCATGCGGAACCGAGGCCCATTCATCAGCAATTTCGGCATCGACCTCCAGGGGTTGAAGGGCGACCGGACCGCCTATTGGAATCTGCCTCCGGCGCAGCTCTACGAGCACGCGATCTGCAACCGCGAGGCGGTCCTGGCGAGCGACGGACCGCTGGTGGCCCGTACCGGCAACCACACCGGACGCTCGCCCAAGGATCGCTTCATCGTCCGCGAGCGGTCGACCGAGGACGCGGTCTGGTGGGGCAAGGTGAACTGTCCGATCGAGCAGGAGCGCTTCGACCGCCTGGGGGAGCGCGTGCGCGCCTTCCTCGGCGAGCGCGACGTCTACGTCTTCGACGGCTACGCGGGCGCCGATCCTCGCTACCGCCTGCCGGTGCGGGTCATCACCCAGCTCGCCTGGCACAGCCTGTTCGCCCGTAACATGTTCGTGATCGAGCCCGACGGTGCCAGGCTCGCGAGCCATGAGCCGGCGTTCACGGTCATCTCGGCTCCCGGCTGCAAGGCCGATCCGGCCGCCGACGGCACCCGCAGCCCGACCTTCATCCTGCTCGATCTGGCCCAGCGCACGGTGCTGATCGGCGGCACCGAGTACGCCGGAGAGATCAAGAAGAGCATCTTCACCGTCATGAACTTCATGCTGCCGGAGCGCGGCGTCCTGCCGATGCACTGCAGCGCCAACTACGGCGCCGACCGCGACGACGTGGCGCTCTTCTTCGGTCTGAGCGGCACCGGCAAGACGACCCTCTCGTCCGATCCCGGTCGAACCCTGATCGGTGACGACGAGCACGGCTGGAGCGACGACGGGATCTTCAATTTCGAAGGTGGCTGCTACGCCAAGGTGATCCGGCTCGACCCCGAAGGAGAGCCCGAGATCTACGCCACCACGCGCAGGTTCGGCACGGTCCTCGAGAACGTCGTCTACGATCCCGAGACCCGCGTGCTCGATCTCGACGCCGACACCTACACCGAGAACACGCGCTCGAGCTATCCGATCAGCCAGCTGAGCAACGCCGATCCCGAGGGCCGCGGAGGTCATCCGCGCGACGTGATCTTCCTGACCTGCGACGCCTTCGGCGTGCTGCCGCCGATCAGCCGCCTGAGCGAGCCGCAGGCGCTCTATCACTTCCTGAGCGGCTACACGGCGAAGGTGGCGGGCACCGAGCGCGGCGTGACCGAGCCGTCGGCGACCTTCAGCACCTGTTTCGGCGCGCCCTTCATGCCGCGCCACCCGAGCGTCTACGCCGAGCTGCTCGGCGACAAGCTTCGGCGCCACGGCGCCGGCGTCTGGCTGATCAACACCGGCTGGACCGGCGGTCCCCACGGCGTCGGCAGACGCATGCGCCTGGGCCATACCCGGCGCATGATCGACGCCGCGCTCGGCGGCGAGCTGGCCACGGCCGCGACCCGAACCGATCCGACCTTCGGGCTCGCCGTGCCGAGCGCGATCGACGGAGTGCCGTCCGAGGTGCTCAATCCGCGCGAGACCTGGAGCGACAAGGCCGCCTATGACGCGCGCTCGGGCGCGCTGGCGGCGATGTTCGCCAAGAACTTCGAGACCTTTCAGGAGGACGTACCGAAGGAAGTCAGGAAAGCCGGCCCTCTGGCCGGCGCCTCAACCTAGGCAGGGAGGTAGAGATGAGCAGTTGCGGGAAGAGGTACTCCTCTCCCCCCGTGAGGGAGGGAGGGCGATCGAAGGCGACGGCGGCGATAGGCGGGGCCGGGGGGAGCGGAAGGCGCTCCCACGGGCGCGCGCTCGCCGCGGCCGCTCTGGCAGTTCTCGTCGGTTGCAGCGCGGTCGAGGAGCCCCGCGGAGAGGCGCGCCTGGCGCCGATCCTCGACGGCATGGGCAGCCATCACCATCCGATCACCACCGACTCCGAAGAGGCCCAGAGGTTCTTCGATCAGGGGCTGGTGCTGGCCTACGGCTTCAACCACGCCGAGGCGGGGCGCTCGTTCCAGGAGGCCGCGCGGCTCGATCCCGAGTGCGCCATGTGCTATTGGGGCCAGGCGCTGGTGCTCGGCCCGAACATCAACGCGCGCATGGACGCCGCGGACGCGCCCGAGGCTTGGGCGGCGCTCACCCGGGCGCGCGAGCTCGCTGGCGGCGCCAGCGAGAAGGAGCAGGCCTTGATCCGGGCCCTGGGCGCGCGCTACGCCGAACAGGCGCCCGAGGACCGCTCGCACCTCGACCTGGCGTACGCCGACGCGATGCGCCAGGTCCACGAGGCCTACCCGGACGACACCGACGTCGCCACCCTGTTCGCCGAGGCGCTGATGGACACCACGCCCTGGGACTACTG
>JBFGLX010000070.1:0-12911 GCA_041575955.1 Thermoanaerobaculia bacterium | reverse complement strand
CTGTCGCGCGCCCAGGACGAGGAGGAGCAGTTCTGGATCCTGCGCATGATGGCCGAGGAGCTGCGCCACGGCTACCAGATGCTGCACCTGCTGAGCGACGACGACTGGTCGAAGTTCTCGGACGCCTCGAGCGCCGACATGGTCGAGGAGATCCTGTCGATGCGCACCGGCTCGCACATCCTCGGCGCCTTCAACGTCGACTTCGACTCGTTCGTCGACAACGCCACCTTCTGCGCCCTGATCGACCGGGTCGGCAAGTACCAGCTGTCGATGCAGAAGGTGAGCGCCTACAAGCCGATGGCCGAGAGCATGCCCGAGATGCTCCGAGAGGAGGCGTTCCACCTGCTCGCCGGCACCGTGCCGTTGCGACGCTGGATGGAGAAGACGGCCCAGGGCTCGGTCTACATCACCGCCGAGGACATCCAGAAGGCGATCAACAAGTGGCTGCCGCGCGGCCTCGAGATGTTCGGCGACGAGCGCGGCGGCGGCACCAACGTGCGTTTCGGCCTCAAGCCGATGAAGAACGCCGAGGCCCAGGAGCAGTACTACAAGGAGGTCCAGAGCCTGGTGGCGGGCATCAACCTGCGCTTCATCCGCGCCCGCCTACCGGAGATCTCGTCCAGCCGCGCCCAGGAGATCCTGGACCGGATCGTGAGCGAGCGCCAGACCGTCGAGGGGATCGGCTGGAGCGACCTTGTGCACGTGCCCCATCCGCACTACTTTCGCCGCCGCGGGGTGCCCGCCTTCGAGCTCACCGGCTGGGAAGGCGAGAGCTACGACGACGTCGAGGACTACGTTCGCCACCTGAGCAAGACGCTTCCCGACGCCTACCGCGCCGGACGCGACTTCCAGCACTACCTCGAGCTCCTGAGGAAAGTGCACGCCGGCGAGATCGACCTCAAGGAGGCGGTGGGCGCGATGCCCGACCTCAGGCGAGTCGGCGGCGTCTGCCCGTGCTCGAAATCGGTGCGCTGGGTCGTCGACGAGCCGCTGCCGGCCGCCGACGAGGCGAGCGGCTCCACGGCCCCGTCGTGAGCTGAGGCGGAGTAGAATCCTCTCCGCCCGTGAGCCTGTTCAGCCGAGTCGTCGTCCTCACCCTACCGCTGGTCCCCAAGTTGCTGGTGGGGCGCGTGGCGAGCCGCTACGTAGCGGGCGAGACGCGGGCCGAGGCGATCCGGACGGTGCGCGAGCTCAACGCCACCGGCGCGATGGCGACCCTCGACGTGCTCGGCGAGGAGGTCACCGAGCGCGCCCGGGCCGAGGCGGCGGTGGACGAGTACACGGCGCTCTACGACGACATCGACGAGCACGATCTCGACGCCAACGTCTCGATCAAGCTGACCCTGCTCGGGCTCAAGATCGACGAGGGCTTCTGCCGCGACAACGTCGAGCGACTGGCCGCCACCGCGGCGCGCTACCGCAACTTCCTGCGCATCGACATGGAGGATCGGAGCACTACCGACGCCACGCTCCGGATCTACCACGAGCTGCAGCCGCGCTACGGCAATCTCGGGGTGGTCTTCCAGGCGTACATGCGGCGCACCCTGGCCGACATCGGCGACCTGCCCGCGCAGGGCGCCAACGTGCGCCTGTGCAAAGGGATCTACATCGAGCCCCGGACCACGGCCTGGAAGGGCTACGACACCGTGCGGCTCAACTTCGTGCGGGCGCTGGACAAGATCTTCCGCCAGGAGGTCTACGTCGGTATCGCTACCCACGACGAGTACCTGGTCTGCGCCGCCGCCGAGCTGATCGACCGCTACCAGGTGCCGAAGGACCGCTACGAGTTCCAGATGCTGCTCGGAGTCGATGAGGAGCTGCGCGGCATCCTGCTCGACGCGGGCCACCGGCTCCGCGTCTACGTTCCCTACGGCCACGACTGGTACGCGTACTCGATCCGCCGCCTGCGCGAGAACCCGGAGGTCGCCCGCCACGTGATCCGTGCCACCCTCGGCATCCGCAAGTAAGGTGACAGTTCACTCAACTCCGCTCCTCCGTCTTATCGAGACGGGGCGGAGTTGAGTGCACTGTCACCTTGTCTGCGGAGGCGAGGGCGCGGACCTGCCGGCGGAGCTCGCGCACGCGCCTCGGGTCGAGGGTCGCCAGCACCGCCAGGCGCACCCGATCGTGGGCGAACTCGAAGGCGCCCTCGCGATGGCCGCGGGTCCAGCGCTCGACGTCCGGGCCGGGGCGATTCGGGGTCCACGCCGAGCTGGCCCAGCGGATCAGCCAGCGGTCGAGCAGCAGCTCCAGGCAGGCGTCGACCACCGCCGGGTGCTCGTCTCCGGCCTCGACCAGGGTCGTGCGGTCAAAGCGCGGGCCGAGCACCGCGGCCAGGACCAGCAGCCGCCGCGCCGAGGCGGGCAGGTGGCGCAGCCGGCGGCCGATCAGCGCTTCAAAGTCGGGCGGTTTGCTCGGCAGCTGCCCGTCGAGCGTCCAACCGCCGGTCGGCCGCGACGCCAGCAGGCCGGCGTCCCACAGGTAGTCGACCAGCTGGGCGATGACCAGCGGGCTGCCACCGCTCCACTCGGCGACGAAGTGCGACAGCCGCCGGGCCTCGGCGAGGTCGAGCAGGCCGCTGCAGATGGCGTGGATCGATCGGGGGTGCAACCGGTCCAGGCTCAGGTGGTGGACGTTGCCTTCGCTGCGGTGGAAGGCCGACAGATCGACCCCCGACCGGCAGCACGCCAGCACCCAGACCGGTTGGCGGGTGATGCGCTGCACCAGTCGGAGCAGCGCCTCGCGGTCGTCGTCGTTCGCCCACTGGAGGTCGTCGACGAACAGGGCCGTCGCCGTGCCCGGCGCCGCGGGGCCGTCGAGGAGCCGCCGGATCGGCTGGTCGGCCGGCACACCGGACGGCGCCAGTCCGGTGGCGCGCACGCTCACCTCGCCCTCGGCGGCCACCTGGGCGAGAAACGACCGTGCCAGCCGCGTCTTGCCGATGCCCTCTTCGCCCACCAGGAGGGTGAGGCCGCCGTGGCCGTCGCGCGCCTCCTGCCAGTGCGCGCGCAGCCGGCGCAGCTCCGCGGCGCGGCCCTCGAGCGGCAGCACCGGACCGACCGCCTGCTCGTCGGGCCGCTCCTCCGCTGGCGCGTCCCGGGCCGCGAGCAGCCGCTGGTAGAGCTCGGTGGTCTCGGGCATCGGCTCGACCCCGAGCTCGCTCTCCAGCAGCTGGTGCAGGCGCCGGTACTGGGTCAGCGCCCGGCTGTGGTGGCCGCAGCGCGAGTAGAGCTGCATCAGCTCGCGATGCGTCTGCTCGGAGGTGGGATCGATGGTCAGCAGGCGGTGGGCATAGTCGATGCCGGCTCGGTAGTTGGCGCCCTCGAGGCTGGTGGCGACCAGCCGCTGGTAGACGGCTACCGCCGCGCGCCGCAAGCGCTCCTGCTCTTCGCGCAGCCACTCCTCGAAGACCGGGCAGCCGCCGAGGTCGAAGCCCGCCAGCAGGTCCCCGACGTAGAGTCGGGCGGCCGCTGCCAGCTCCGTGACGTCGCCGTCCTCGGCGGCCGGCTGGCCCGACGCCTGCCGGAAGATCTCCACGTCGATCCAGCAATCGAGCTCCGGGTTGAGCTGGACGCGGGTCTGGGCCGCCGTGAACACGGGCGGCAGGTCGAGCGCGGTGCCGAAGGTGGTGCGGATGTTGTGCAGCGCCTGCCTCAGGTTCCGGCGGGCGGAGACCTCGGAGCGCTCCGACCAGAGGAGACCGGACAGGAGGCGCCGCTCCACCTGCCGGTCGCGGTTCAGGGCCAGGTAGGCGAGTAGGGCGCGCGACTTCTGGGACTCGAAGCCGCTCAGATCGGCGCCGTCGAGGCGGGCGTCGAACCCCCCGAGCAAACGCAGTTCGACTCGGCTCATTGCGACAATCTAGCGCGGTGCGACACCGCTGTCTGTCAAATCCGTATCAGAGGCGTTGCCCGCTGATATAGAATCCCGACATCGATTGACGAACCGAGGGGAAGAGCCGCATGCCCGCTGTTGAGGACCTGGACGTCCTGGCCAAGCTGCCGCTGTTCGAGGGCTTGAGCCGCGAGGAGCTGGCGCGCCTGAACGAGGACCTTCACCGCAAGGTCTTTCCGCCCGGCACCAACGTCATCACGGTGGCGCAGCCGGGCGAGGTCGTCTACCTGCTGCTCGACGGTACGGTCAAGATCTACGTCGACCAGATCGACGGTACCGAAGTGATCCTGGCCTTTCTGGGCCCGGGCGACACCTTCGGGGAGATGGGGCTGGTGGGCACCGCCGGCCGGTCGGCCAGCGTGCTGACCCTGGAGAAGTGCAACTGCCTGTCGATGGACCGCGCCGCCTTCCATCGCTGCCTCAAGAGCATGAGCTCGCTGAGCTACAACCTGGTCAAGCTGCTCAGCCGCAGGGTGCGGCTGGGCAACGAGCAGATCCAGGCGCTGTCGACCCTGGACGTGCGCGGCCGGGTCGCGCGTCAGCTGCTCGCCTTCGCCCAGCGCTACGGCGAGACCGGGAGCGACGACTCGGTCCGCATTCCGCTGCGGCTGACCCAGACCGACGTCGCCTCGCTGGTCGGCGCCTCGCGCGAGCGCGTCAACCAGGTGATCGTCAGCTTCAAGGAGCACGAGTTCATCTCGGTCGACTCCGGCCACCACTTTACGGTCCACAACGTCCAGGCGCTGATCGACCGCTGCCAGTAGGGCCGGCGCTCCGCCGACGGAGCTCCCGGAGACGAGATCCACGTGCCGCGGGCGCCAATCGTGACGGGAGCGGCGGCGAGACGGCGGGCCGCTTCACCGTCCTTGAGTTGTAGAATCCGGCGCGATGGGAAACAAGAGCAAAGGCCTCAAGGTTCTCTACGACTGCGACAAATGCCCGGCGTACTGCTGCTCCTACGAGCGCATCATCGTCGGCAAGAAGGACATCCGGCGGTTGGCGAAGCACCACGACCTGTCGTTCGAGAAGGCGCGCAAGAAGTTCACCAAGAAGGGCGAGAAGCGAGGCGAGCGCGTCCTGCGGCACCAGCGCGACGAGATCTATGGCAGCGTCTGCCGGTTTCTCGACCGGGAGACGCGCGCGTGCACGATCTACGGCGCCCGGCCGGGCATCTGCCGGGAGTATCCGGGCACCAAGCGCTGCGGCTACTACGACTTTCTCTGCTTCGAGCGCAATCTGCAAGAGGATCCCGATTTCGCCGCCACCGCCTACAACCCTTGAAGGGCCGGCCCGAGGAACGACACCGAGTGCTCCGAGACCTGCACGTACGCAATCTGGCGGTCCTGTCGCAGGCGGAAGTGCGCTTCGGGTCCGGGCTCAACGTGCTCACCGGCGAGACCGGCGCCGGCAAGTCCCTGGTGGTCGATTCGCTCGCCCTGCTGACCGGCGCGCGGGCCACCAGCGAGCTGATCCGCACCGGCGCCGACTCGACCGGGGTGACCGGACGCTTCGAGCCCGAAGGGCAGAGCTGGCGCGTCGTCCTCGAAGCGGCCGGCGTTACGGTCGAGAATGGCGAGGTCGTCATTCGCCGCGAGATCAATCGCGAAGGGCGCAATCGCGTCTACATCAACGACCAGCCGGTGACCCTCCGGCTGCTCGCGCAGCTGGCACCCCATCTGCTGCGCATTCACGCTCAGGACGAAGAGCTCAGACTCGCCGACCCCGAGCTGCAGCGCAGCCTGCTCGACCGGGCCGAGGGCGACGCCGCCCTCGAGCTGCTCGCGGCGACCGAGGCCGCCGAGCACGACTATCGCGAGCTCGCCGACCGCCTCGCCGCGCTCCAGGGCGATCAGCGCGCGCGGCTCGAGCGGGTCGATCTGCTGCGCTTCCAGGCGGGCGAGATCGACGCCGCGCGGCTGCGCCCCGACGAGGACGCGGAGCTGCGCCGCGAGCGCGATCTGCTGCGCAACAGCGAAGCGATCACGGGCGCGCTCGGCGGCGCGCTGTCGCTGCTTTTCGACGACGAGGGCGCGGCGGTCGAGCGCGTTCATCAAGCGCGCCGCTCGCTGCGCGAGGTCGCCGAGTGGGTGCCCGAGGCGGACGGCTGGCTCGGCGAGCTCGAGGAGCTCCGGATCCGGCTCGAAGAGGTGGCGCGCGCCCTCCAGGACGGCCTCCAGGAGGTCGAGGCCGACCCGGCGCGGCTCGACGCGGTCGAGGAGCGGCTGGCCGCGATCGAGCGCCTGATGCGCAAGTACGGCGGCTCGACCCAGGAGATCCTCGACCGCCGCGCGCGCATCGTGCAGGAGCTCGACGACCTGGTGCTCGACGACGACGCCCGCGCCGAGCTCGAGCGCCGGGTGGATCAGGCCCTCGACCGCTATCGAGAGGTCGCGCTCCGGCTGTCGGCGGCGCGCGCCGGGTGGGCCGCGGCGCTGACCAAGCGGGTCCACGCCGAGCTCCGGGACCTGGCCATGGGGCGGGCGGTCTTCCGCGTCGACCTCGGCCGCCAGCGGCGGGAAGCAAGCCCGCTGAAGATCGACGGCGTGCCGGTGGAGTTCTCGGCCACCGGCATCGACAGCGTCGTCTTCGAGCTGACCGCCAACCCGGGCGAAGAGTCCCAGCCGCTCGCCCGGGTGGCCTCCGGCGGCGAGCTGTCGCGGGTCCACCTGGCGCTGCAGCTGGCGATTCGGGGCCGCGACGCGAGCGCCCGGCCGACCCTGGTCTTCGACGAGGTGGACGCCGGGGTCGGCGGCGCCGAGGCGGCGGCGCTGGGCCAGAAGCTACAGCGCCTCGCCGGCGCCGAGCAGGTTCTGGTGGTGACCCACCTGCCGCAGGTGGCGAGCTATGCGGACCAGCACTTCAAGGTGAGCAAGCGGGTCGAGCGCGGCCGCACGCACATGGCGGTCGGCGCCCTCGACACCGAGGGGCGCGTGCTCGAGATCGCCCGGATGCTGGCCGGCAAGGAGGTGACCGACCTGTCGCGCTCGCACGCCGAAGAGCTGATCACCGTCGCGGGACGCGGCCGGTGAGCCCGCGCGCGGCGCCCCGGTGGCGCCCGGACCGGCCGGTGGAGCCCCTGCGCGAGCTGATCGCCCGGGGCGGGGTGCTGGCGATCCCGACCGAGTCGAGCTACGGCCTGGCGGTCGACCCCCGCGATCCGGCGGCGGTCGAGAGCGTGTTCGCGATCAAGCGCCGGGCGGCGGACCAGCCGCTGCCGATCGTGGTCGCCGACGTCGGCCAGATTCGCGCGCTCGGAGCCCAGATGCCGGACGGGCTGGCGCCCCTGGCGGCCCTGTGGCCGGCGCCGCTCACGCTGCTGCTGCCGGTCGCCGCCGGCATCGCGGCCGCCGCCGGCAGCGCGCGGCTCGGTTTCCGGGTGCCGGCGCACGCCGGGCTGCGGCGGCTGCTGGCCGAGATCGGCCACGGCCTGACCGCCACCAGCGCCAACCGGAGCGGCGAGCCGCCGGTGGTCGATCCCGACCGCCTCGACGACCTGCTTAGTGGATGGGACGCGGCGATCGTGGACGGCGGCGTGCTGGCCGGCGGCCCGCCGTCGACGATCGTCGGTTGGCGCGGCGGCGAGCTCGAGATCGTCCGCCCGGGAGCCTTCCCTGTGGACCAGGTGATTTCGTTTTCCGCACCTTCTGTGGAAATCTCTGTGGAGGACGCCTCGTGAGGCGCGTCTCGAGAGGATCGATACTGAATGCATAGGACTCTGTGCAGCTGGGCGGCGGCCGCGCTGCTGGCGGCCCTGACGAGTGGCGCCGGCGCCGCCCAGGACGACGTCTTCCCGCTCGCCGACATCGAGCGCGGCCAGCGCGGCTACGGCCTCTCGGTCTTTCAGGGGACGGCACCGGAGCGTTTCGAGTTCGAGGTCATCGGCGTCTGGCGCAACGTGCAGCCGGACGTGAGCTACATCCTGGCCGAGTTCTCGGGCCAGGGCCTCGAGGAGACCGGCGTGATCGCCGGCATGAGCGGCAGCCCGGTCTACATCGACGGCCGGCTGGCGGGCGCGGTCTCGTTCGCCTGGCCGTTCTCCAAGAAGCCGATCGGCGGGATCACCCCGATCGAATCGATGCGCGAGCTGCTCGAGGTCCATCACGGGCCGCCCGCGAGCGCCGCGCTCGGCGTCGCGCCGTTCGATCTCGCGACCATCGTCTCCGGTGGCGCCGAGGAGTCGAAGCTGATCGAGGCCTTCGCCCGGCTGCGCCCCGAGCCGGTGGGTGGCGCGCAGCCCGGCGTGCAGTGGCTGGCGGCCGGCTTCGGCCGCCAGAGCCGGCGGCTGCTCGGCGCCGGCCTGGGCGAGCTGACGACCGCCGGCAGCGGCCTGTCGCGGGTCGCCACCGACGACCTCGAGCCGGGCAGCTCGGTCTCGGGGGTGCTGGTCGACGGCGACTTCCGGCTCGCCGCCACCGGCACCGTCACCGACCGCATCGACGATCGGGTGCTGGCGTTCGGCCACGCGTTTCTGGGCCTCGGACCGCTCAGCCTGCCGATGGCGACCTCCGAGGTGGTGACCGTGCTGTCGAACCAGCTGAGCTCGTTCAAGGTCGCCAACCTGGGGCAGATCGTCGGCGCCTTCGACTTCGATCACTCGGCCGGGTTCAGGGGCGAGATCGGCGGCGTGGCGCCGATGGTGCCGGTGACGGTCGGCCTCGACGGCCGGCAACGGCGGCAGGTCGAGCTGCGCGTGGCGGCGCTGCCGCAGCTGTCGGCGGCGCTGGTCGCGATCTCGGTTCTGGGCGCGCTCGAGGTCGATCCCGAGGCGGCCGGCAGCCAGTCGATGGAGATGGCGGTCCGCTACCAGCTCGGACGCGACGGCGAGCTGGCCCTGCGCCAGAGCTTCGACGGCCCCTCGGCGGCGATCGATATGGTGCTCCACCTGTTCGCGATCACCGGCTTCCTGCAGCAGAACCGGCTGGGGGAGGTCGATCTCGAGAGCGTCGCGGTCGACGTCTCCTGGCAGTCCGAGCCGCAGCTGGCGCAGCTGCTGTCGGCGCACGCGTCGCGGACCCTGGTGCGTGCCGGCGACCAGCTGGAGCTGTCGGTCGAGCTGGCCGGCTATCGCGGCGAGGTCTTCCGGCGCGCGCTCGGCGTCCGGCTGCCCAGCGACCTGCCCGCGGGGCGCTTCTCGCTCCTGATCGGCGACGGCATGAGCGTCGACGCCGCGCGCCTGGCGGTCGAGCGGGCGCAGCCGGTCAACCTGCGGCAGGCGCTCGACCTGTTGGCCTCGCTGCACTCGCGCAACCAGCTGCTGGTGCTCGGCATCTTCCCGGGTCAGGGGCTGGCGGTCTCGGGAGCGGTCCTGCCGCGGCTGCCCGACTCGGTGCGCTCGCTGTGGGGCGCGGCGCCGACCGCGGATGCCCAGCCGCTGAGCCTGGCGATCACCGAGCAGGAGGGGGCGGAGCTCGACGTGCCCGTGGCCGGGCTCCTGCGCGTCGACCTCCAGGTCGAGGAGCGTCGGCCGTGGAGCGGCGGCAACCAGAAGCGCAAGAAGAACAACAGCAACGGGAGGTCCGATTGAGCGTGCGAATCCCGGTCCGAGTGGCCGCCGTGCTGGCGCTGGGGTGGGCGGTCACGGCCGCGGCGTCCGAGGTGAACTTCTTTCGCATCCAGTCGCGCGACGACTTCCTGGCCGGAACGCTCGAGGGGATCTCCGTCGACCGCCTGGGCAACCTCGCCCTCGCCGACCGCGGCCGGCGGGTGGCGGAGCTTCCGGAGCCGTTCCTGTTCAGCGGCGCGAGCTATCCTGGCGGCTGGGTGGTCGGCACCGGCAACTCCGGGGCGGTCTTCCACATCGATCGCTCGGGAGCCGCGACGCGGCTGTTCAGCGCGCCCGAGCCGGAGGTGTTCGCGGTCTGGGCCGACCCGGACGGCACGCTGTTCGCCGGCTCGTCGCCCGACGGCAAGGTCTACCGGATCTCCGGCGGCGAGGCGAAGGTCTTCTTCGATCCCGGCGAGACCTACATCTGGGACCTCGCCCGCGCCGCCGACGGCTCGCTGCTGGTCGCCACCGGCACGGAGGGCCGCCTCTATCGGGTGGATCGCGCCGGCAAGGGCGAGATCGTCTTCGACAGCGACGACACCCACCTGCGCGCGCTCCAGCCGCTGCCCGGCGGCGACCTGCTGATCGGCACCGCCGGCGACGGCCTGGTGATCCGGCTCTCTCCCGACGGCCAGGCGCGCACGCTCTACGACGCGAGGCACCCCGAGGTGGTCGATTTCGCCCTCGGCGACGGCGGCGAGGCCTACGCCGCGCTGCTGGCATCCGAGGCCAGCCTGGTCGACCTGACCCGGCGCAACGGCCAGGCCGGCAACGGCCAGGCCGAGCAGCAGGAGGGCGGCAGCGTGCGGGTGACGGTGTCGCCGGCGCCGGGCCAGGGGGAGGAGCCGACGGGGTCGCGGCCGTCCGGATTCAAGGGCCCGCGCTCGGAGATCTTGCGCATCTCCGCCAACGGCATGATCGAGAGCGCCGCCGAGTTCGAGAGCGAGACGGTCTACGCCCTGGGCTGGCAGCGGCAGCGACTCTGGGTCGGCACCGGGCTGGAGGGCAAGCTCTACAGCCTGCGCCAGGGCAAGCCGGTGCTCGAGAAGGACGTCGAGGAGCGGCAGCTGGTGGTGCTGCTCGACGACAGCCCGGGTCCCGCCTTTGCGACCACCAACGCGGCGGCGTTCTACCGGATCTCGAGCGAGAGCGAGGCCGCGGGGACCTACACCAGCCCGGCCCTGGACGCGGAGCAGGTGTCGCGCTTCGGCTCGCTGCGCTGGCTGGGGGACCTCGGCGGCGGTGGCGTGCGGCTCTCGGCACGCAGCGGCGTCAGCGCCAAGCCGGACCGCACCTGGTCGGACTGGACGCCACCGAAAAGCGGCGACGAGATCTCGCTGGCCCAGGTGCCGCCCGGGCGCTTCCTGCAGTGGCGCGCGGAGCTGACCGCGGGCGACGGCGGCTCGCCGTCGCTGAGCGCGGTCGAGATCTCCTACCGACAGCTCAACCTGCCGCCGCGCATCGAGCGCTTCGAGGTGCTCGATCCGGGCGAGATCACGGTGCCCGGAAGCTTCAATCCGGCGAACCAGGTGTTCGAGCCGGCGCATCCGAATCGCGAAGGGATGTTCACGCCGCTGCAGCCCGCGGCCAGGCGCGAGGAGCGGCGGCGCAAGAACCTGTGGAAGAAGGGCTTCCGCACCCTGACCTGGGAGGCGACCGACCCGAACGGCGACGATCTCCGCTTCGAGCTCTGGTTCCAGCCGGCCGGCGACGGCGACCGCTGGCTGCCGATGGCGGACGACCTCGAGGACGAGTCGTACGGCTTCGACGCCACGGCGCTGCCCGACGGGATCTACCGGTTCCGGCTGCGGGCGACCGATCGAGGCGCGGACGAGCTGGAGGAGCCGCTGGCGGCCGAGGAGATCTCCGAGCCGGTGGTGGTCGACCACACGCCGCCGGTCCTGGTCGAGAGCCGATGGACCGGCGAGCGCTTCCGCGTGGTCGTGGCCGACGGCCTGAACCCGCTGCGCGACGCCGAGGTCAGCGTCGACGCCGACGAGTGGCGGGCGCTGAGCCCGGAGGACGGCCTCCTGGACGGCAGGCGCGAGATCCTGCTGTTCGACGCCCCGCCCGATGCGCGCCTGGTGCTGCTCCGGCTCACGGACGCCGCCTTCAATGTGGTCACCTTCGACCTGCGGCGGGAGACGCGATGAGGGTCGCCGTCTATCCCGGCTCGTTCGACCCGATCCACAACGGCCACCTCGACATCATCCAGCGCTGCCGGCCGGTCTTCGACGCGGTGGTGGTCGCGGTGCTCCGCAACGACGAGAAGCGGCCGCTGTTCTCGGTGCGCGAGCGGGTGGCGATGATCGACGAGCTGCTCGCGGGCTACGACGACTGCCGGGTGGAGAGCTTCTCCGGTCTGCTGGTCGATTTCGTCCGCGAGGCCGACGCCAACGTCGTCGTGCGCGGCCTGCGCGCGGTCTCGGACTTCGAATACGAGTTCCAGATGGCGCTGATGAACCGGCGGCTGAACGATCAGGTCGAGACCGTTTTCATGGCCGCCAAGGAGGAGTTCAGCTACGTCTCGAGCCGCCTGGTCAAGGAGGTCTTCTTCCTGGGCGGCGATCTCGAGGGCCTGGTGCCCGGTCCGATCCTCCGCCGGCTGTCCGAGAAGCGCGAGCAGGAGATCGAGTGAGCGGTTCGCGCCTCGAGCGCTTCGCCGAGGCGATGCCGAAGGTCGAGCTGCACGTCCACCTCGAGGGCGCCATCCAGCCCGCTACCCTGCTACGGCTGGCGCGACGGCGCCGGATCTCGCTGCCGGCCGACACCGAGGCCGGACTCCGCCGTTGGTACCGGTTCGACGATTTCGAGCACTTCGCCGAGGTCTACGTCGCGTGCTCCGAGTGCCTGCGAGATCCCGAGGACTTCCAGCTCGCGCTGCGCGAGTTCGCGGCCGCGCAGGCGCGCCAGAACATCCGCTACAGCGAAGTTCATTTCACCATCGCCACCCACGTTCGCCAGGGCGCCAACGGCGGCGAGGTCGGCGACGCGATGGCCGAGTCGATCGCCGAGATCGAAGAGGACCTCGGCGTGCGGTTGCGCCTGATTCCCGACATCGTCCGCAACCTGGAGCCCAGATGGGCGGACGTCACCCTCGAGTGGGCGCTCGAGCACCGCGACCGGGGGGTGATCGCGCTCGGCCTCGCCGGCATCGAGAGCTGGCCGACGACGCCGTTTCGCGAGCACTTCGAGGTGGCGTCGGCGGAGGGGCTCCACCGGGTCGCCCACGCCGGCGAGCAGCTGGGGCCCGAGTCGATCCGCGCGACCCTCGACGTCGCCCGCCCGGAGCGGCTGGGCCACGGCATCCGGGCGGTCGAGGATCCGGGCCTGCTGGCCGAGCTCGCCGACCGCGGCCTACCGTTCGAGGTCTGTCCGACCTCGAACGTGGCGCTCGGCAACGCGCCCAGCCTCGCCGAGCATCCGCTCGGCCGGTTGCTCGACGCGGGCGTCGAGCTGTCGGTAAACTCGG
>JBFGLX010000069.1:0-13001 GCA_041575955.1 Thermoanaerobaculia bacterium | reverse complement strand
TCGGGCCGGCCGGCCGGGGCGTAGAGCGCCGCCTCGCCGGCGACCTCGCGCAGCGCCGGAATGTCGCTGCAGACGAGCGGCGTCCCGGCCCAGAACGCTTCGACCGCGGGCAGCCCGAACCCCTCGTAGAGCGACGGGAAGACCACCAGCGCGGCCGCCCGGTAGAGCGCCGCCAGCTGCTGCTCGTCGACGTAGCCGAGATGATGCACCCAGCCGGCCTGCTCGCCGCGGGCGATCTCCCCCTGGATCGCCTCCGCCTTCCAGCCGTAGCGCCCGCAGAAGACCAGGTCCGGGGCCGACGGCAGTCGCCGGCGCAGGAGCTTCCAGGCGTCGAGCAGCATCAGGATGTTCTTGCGCGGCTCGAGCGTGCCGACGTGGAGCGCGAACGACGGCGGCGCCGCCGCCGGTGGCGACCCCGGCTCGACCGCGCTCAGATGGCCCGGCCCGTGGTGGACGACCTGCACCCGGTCGGGCTCGGCGTAGCCGTAGCGCACCACCTCGTCCTTGATCGCCTGGCTGACCGTGATGATTCGGCTCGCTTCGAAGATCGAGTGCTCGAGCCGGCTGGCCAGGGCGCCGAGGGTGTCGTCGCTGAGCGTCCAGGGGACCGTGCGCACCCCCACGTCGTGGACCGTCACGACCCGCGCGCCGCGCGCCAGCCCGAATCGGCGCGGCAGGACGTAGTTCGGCCCGAACAGCACGTCGTTGCCGTCGGCCGCGATCAGCAGCGGCTCGAGCCGGCGCAAGAACCGGATCAGCTTGCCGCGCTCGACGATCAAGCCGTCCGGCACCTGGTGCTCGATCCACTCGAGCGCCGCCCCCGACGGCACCTCGACCCGGGGCCGGGGCAGGTCCGGGCTGCCGACCGCCGACAGCCCATAGAGGCGCACCGCCACGTCGTCGCGCTGCGCCATGGCCTGCAGCAGACGGTAGAGGTACCAGCCGACCCCGGTGAGCGGCTCCCAGAGCGCGCTGATCTCGACACCGACGGTGAGGCGCGGCTCGCGGCGGCGGGCCGCGAAGCCGCGCCCGAGATCGGCCAGCCAGCGGACGGTGGCGACCAGCCGGCGCGGGTGGAGCCGCCCCAGCATCCGCCGCAGGCGGTGGGGGCCCTGGATGCGGATCCAGTTGTAGAGCCAGCGGGTTCGGGGGAAGCGCCGCGCCAGGGCGCGCCGCACCCGCCGCATGCCGACGGGCGTGCCGGCGTCGCCGCCACCGCCGAGCCTTTCCTCCGGGTCCATGCGGCGTGAGAGTAGCAGGGAATTCCGACTTGACTCCCGGAGGGCCGTCCCTTAGCCTCTGACCTGTCGCAGAGGGGTGCTGTATGCGAATCCAGCTGGATCGAATCGGCGACGAGCCCTTCCGATGGCAGGAGCGACGGCGGCTGAAGCCGGCGATCCTGGAGCGGCCCGAGGTCGTTCATCTCGGCGAGATCTCCTGGGAGGGTCAGATCACCTACACCGGAAACGCGCACCTCTTCCAGGGTCGGCTCGAGTACGACCAGACTCTGACCTGCCAGCGTTGCCTGACGGAGTTTTCGAAGCCGGTCGTTTCCGAAGTCGAGCTCCTGCTGGTGTCCGACGGCGAGGAGCCGATCGAGGGCGAGCTGGAGTTGGAAGCGGAGGATCTGGACGTTCATTTCGTCGCCGGCGAGACCCTGGACACCGAGACGATCCTCCTCGAGCAGTTGCAATTGAACGTACCCATGAGAGCACTCTGTCGTGAAGCCTGCGCCGGTCTCTGCCCGGAATGCGGCGCCGATCGCAACCTCGAGCCGTGCAGCTGCCTGGCTCGGGTGATCGATCCGCGCTGGGCGGTGCTGCGAAGCCTTCGCGAAGTGGAGGAATGAAGGATGCCCAATCCAAAACGACGCCATTCGAAGGCCCGCCGCAACCGGCGGCGCGCCCACGATGCCCTGCCCACCCAGACCAGCTCGCTGTGCTCGAACTGCGGCGAGGTGAAGCTGCCGCACCGCGCCTGCCCGCACTGCGGCCACTATCGGGGGCGGGAAGTGGTCGAAGTCAAAGAGTAGACACCTCCGAGACGCCGATTCGCCGGAGGCGATGAAACGCTAGCCCGCTCGGGCTAGAATCAGGTCGGACTCGGAATGAAGATAGCCGTTGACGCCATGGGCGGCGATTTCGCGCCCCGCGCCGCCGTCGAGGGCGCCTACCGGGCCGCGCACGACGACGGCACCGCGATCCTGCTGGTCGGCGACCGCGCGGTGGTCGAGGACGAGCTCGGGCGCCTCGGCCGCGTCGAGCCCGCCGTCGAGGTCGTGCACGCCGAGGAGACGGTCGGCATGGACGATCCGCCGATCACGCCGATCCGCAAGAAGCGGCGGTCGTCGATCCGGATCTGCGCCGAGCTGGTGCGCGAGGGCCGGGCGCAGGCGATGGTCACCGCCGGCAACACCGGCGCCGCCATGATCGCCGCCAAGCTGGTGATCGGCACCATTCCCGGAGTCGACCGGCCGGCGCTCGCCGCCGTCTTCCCGACTCGCACGGGCCGCAGCGTGGTCCTCGACGTCGGCGCCAACGTCGGCGCCAGGCCGGCGCAGCTGCGCCAGTTCGCGGTCATGGGCCACGCCTACGCGCAGCGCCTGCTGGGCGCCGAAGCGCCGCGCGTGGGCCTGATGTCGATCGGCGAGGAGGAGACCAAGGGGACCGACATCACGCGCGCGGTGTTCGAGCAGATGCAGGGGAGCGGTCTCAATTTCGTCGGCAACGTCGAGGGACGCGACGTCTTCCGGGGCACCGTCGACGTCATCGTCTGCGACGGCTTCGTCGGCAACGTGATCCTCAAGAGCGCCGAGTCGCTGGCGTCGCTGATGTCGTCGATGCTGCGCGAGGAGATGGCGCGCAGCTGGCGGACGCGGCTCGGCTACCTGCTGGCGCGGCCGGCATTCGACAACCTGCGCCAGCGCACCGACTATCGCGAGCAGGGCGCGGTACCCCTGCTCGGCGTCCAGGGCGGCTGCTTCATCGGCCATGGCCGCTCGAGCCCGAAGGCCGTGCGCAGCGCCATCCGGCGGGCGGTCGAGTTCGTGCGCGCCGAGCTTCACCGGCACATCGAGGAGGAGGTGGCCGAGCTCCACGCCCAGGAGGAGCGGCTGCTCGAGCGGGGCGTGGTCGAGGGGGCGTCGTGAGCGGCGCGGTGGCCTTCGTCTTCCCCGGCCAGGGCTCGCAGAAGGTCGGGATGGGGCGGGCCTGGGCGGACGCGTTCCCCGAGTCGCGCGCGGCGTTCGAGGAAGCCGACGCGGCGCTGCCGGGGCTCACCCGGCTGTGCTGGGAGGGCCCGGCCGAGGAGCTCCAGCTGACCGCCAACACCCAGCCGGCGATCCTCGCCACCTCGGTGGCGATCCACCGGGCGATTGCCGCGCGGCTGCCGGAGCCGGCGCTGGTGGCGGGCCACAGCCTGGGCGAGTACTCGGCGCTGGTGGCGAGCGGCGCGCTCGCCTTCGGCGACGCCCTGCGCCTAGTGCGGCGCCGGGGCGAGCTGATGCAGGCGGCGGTGCCGGTGGGCGAGGGCGCGATGGCCGCGATTCTCGGCCTCGACGCCGCGGCGGTCGAGGAGGTGGCGGCCGCGGCCGCCACCGGCGACGAGCACTGCGGCGTCGCCAACTACAACGAGCCGCGCCAGACGGTGGTCGCCGGCCATCGCCGGGCGGTCGAGCGAGCGGCCGCCCTGGCCAGCGAGCGGGGCGCCAAGCGGGCGCTGCTCCTGCCGGTGTCGGCGCCGTTCCACTCGCGGCTCATGGCGCCGGCCCGGATCGGCCTGACGCCGCTGCTCGAGGCGACCCCGTTCGAGGATCCGCGCATGCCGGTGGTCACCAACGTCGACGCCCGGCCGCTGCGCGACGGCGCCGGGGCGCGAGCGGCGCTCGTGCGCCAGGTCGACAGCCCGGTGCGCTGGGTCGAATCGGTCGAGTGGATGGCCGGCGAGGGTGGGGTGGAGACGTTCGTGGAAGTGGGTCCGGGCGCGGTGCTCTCGGGCCTGGTGCGCCGGATCTCGCCGCCGAGCCGCACCCTCAGCCTGGCCGAGCCGGACAAGCTCGGCGAGCTCCTGGAACCGGAAAGCGAGGTGGACGAGTGAGTGGCTTCCGACTCGACGGCAAGACCGCGCTGGTGACCGGCGCTTCGCAGGGGATCGGCGAGGCGGTCGCCCGCGGGCTGGCGGCGCGCGGCGCCCGGCTGGTGCTGGCGGCGCGCAGCGTCGACAAGCTCGAGGCGCTGGCCGGCGCCCTGCGCGACGTCGGCGCCGAGGCCGCCGTCCTGCCGCTCGACCTCGCCGACGCCGAGGCCACGGCCGAGCGGCTCGGGGAGCTGCCCGAGGAGTTCGCGGCGATCGACGTCCTGGTCAACAACGCCGGCATCACGGCCGACAACCTCCTGGTCCGGATGAGCCTCGAGGACTGGGACCGGGTCTTGCGGACCAACCTGACCGGCACCTTCGCGGTGACCCGGGCGCTGGTGCGCGGCATGATGCGCCGCAAGTCCGGCCGCATCATCTCGATCTCCTCGGTCGTCGGCCTGATGGGCAACGCCGGCCAGGCCAACTACGCCGCCGCCAAGGCCGGCCTGATCGGCTTCAGCAAGTCGCTGGCCCGCGAGCTGGCCGGGCGCAACATCACGGTCAACGTGGTCGCCCCGGGCTTCATCGAGACGGCGATGACCGAGGGCCTGCCCGAGAGCGCGCGCGCCGAGCTCTCGACCTCGATTCCGCTCAAGCGCCTGGGCAGCGTCGAGGACATCGCCGCCGCCGTCGTCTATCTCGCCAGCGACGAGGCCGGCTACGTGACCGGACACGTGCTCAACGTCTCGGGCGGGCTCTACATCTAGCCCGCAGGCTGGCGCTCGGCCGGCGGGCAGGTGGCGCTGGCGTCGGCATTGTGCTAGAAAACCGAAGCCTGGAACGTCGAGGGGGAAAGCCGCGCGCTCCGTTGACGGCGGCTCCGGGCCAACCATTCAAGGAGGATCGACCCAATGGCAACGGCCGAGAAGGTGAATAGCATTATCGTCGAGCAGCTCGGCGTCGACCCGGATGCGGTCAAGCCCGAGGCGAGTTTTACGGACGACCTCGGCGCCGACTCCCTGGACATCGTCGAGCTGGTGATGGCGTTCGAGGAGGAGTTCGGGATCGAGATTCCGGACGAAGACGCCGAGCAAATCGCCAAGGTAGGCGACGCGATCGCCTACATCGAGAAGAACGCTCAGTCGTCGGACTGAGCGCCCCCATCCACGCCCCTACGGAAGGACCCGTGAAACGCCGCCGTGTCGTCGTGACAGGAGTCGGACTGGTTTCGCCGCTCGGGGTGGGGACCGAGGAGAGCTGGTCGGCCCTGCTGGCCGGCAAGAGCGGCATCGGCCCGAACACGCGCTTCGACGTCAGCGAGTATCCGAGCAAGATCGCCGGCGAGGTCAAGGGGTTCGACCCGGCCGCCTACTTCGACAAGAAGGAGATCAAGAAGACCGATCTCCACATCCAGTACTCGATGGCCGCGGCCGGCTTCGCGCTCGCCGATTCGGGCTTCGAGGTGACCGAGCGGAACGCCGAGCGCGTGGGGGTCGCGATCGGCTCCGGCATGGGCGGCCTGACCACCATCGAGGAGACGCATAAGGTCGTGCTCGAGCGCGGCCGACCGGACCGCATCTCGCCGTTCTTCATCCCCAGCCTGGCGGTCAACCTGGCGGCGGGGCAGGTGTCGATCCGCTTTGGCGCCCGGGGGCCGAACACCGCTCCCTGCACCGCCTGCACGACCGGGCTGCACGCGGTCGGCGACGCCTACCGGATGATCCAGCACGGCTACGCCGACACGATGATCGCCGGTGGCGCCGAGGGCGTGGTGACGCCGCTCGGCATCGGCGGCTTCTGCGCCATGAAGGCGCTCTCCACCCGCAACGACGAGCCCGAGCGCGCCTCCCGCCCCTGGGACCGCGACCGCGACGGCTTCGTCCTCGGCGAGGGCGCCGGCATCATGATCCTCGAGGAGCTCGAGCAGGCGCGGGCGCGCGGCGCCCGGATCTACGCCGAGATCGCCGGCTACGGCATGAGCGGCGACGCCTACCACATCTCGGCCCCCCATCCCGAGGGCGTCGGCGCCGTGCGGGTGATGAGCCAGGCGCTGAAGGACGCCGAGCTGGCGCCCGAGTCGGTCGATTACGTCAACGCCCACGGCACCTCGACGCCGCTCGGCGACCAGGCCGAGGTGGTGGCCATCAAGAGCGTCTTCGGCGATCACGCCAAGAAGCTCGCGGTGTCGTCCACCAAGTCGTCCACCGGTCACCTGCTGGGCGCCGCCGGCGGGCTCGAGACCGGCTTCGTCTGCCTGGCGATCCGCGACCAGGTGCTGCCGGCGACCCTCAATCTGGAGCACCCCGGCGAGGGCTGCGACCTCGACTTCGTCCCCCTCGAGCCGCGCCCGACCAAGCTCGACGTCGCCGTCAACAACTCCTTCGGCTTCGGCGGCACCAACGGGGCGCTGGTGCTGACGAAGTACGCGGGCTGAGCCCCGGTTCCGCTCAACGAAGGGCCTCGATCGCCACAGGGGCGGCGTTCGCCCCGACGATCGCGATCTCCTCGTCCTCCTGGGGGGACTCGCCACTCACCCCGATGGCGCCGATCACCCGATCGCGGTAGACGATCGGGACGCCGCCCTGCAGCGCAGTAGCGCCGGGAAGAGCGAGCGCGGCGACGCGCCCGTTCTTCACCTGGTCCTCGAAGACCTTGCTCGGGCGGCGAAAGATCGCCGCCGTCCGCGCCTTGGCGATCCCCACCTCGACGCTCGCCACCTGCGTGTCGTCGACGCGCTCGACCGGGAGTCGCGGCCCGGTGGCACATCCGCGCGCGGCTCGCTTCTAGGATGTGCGAGGGCGGGCGGAAGTGTCAGAGGACTTGGCCACCCGTAGCGGGAGTGGAGCAAGGTCCGGGGGTTGGGGGCTGGCAGGTCCCCCGTCCGGGGCTGGCTCGCGCCCCTTCTGAAACGGGAACACGCGAGAGCCTTGCCAGGCGACAAGGCCTGGCAAGTCTCCGCTTGAGGTGGCCGGGCGGGGGCGCTGCGCTTGATGCCCCGGCTGGGGGACCTGACAACCCCCAACCCCCGGACCTTACGCCGCCGATCGATGGCCCAGGGACCTCATTCTTAAGGGTGGAGCTGAACGAAGAAGACCTGTGGATCGACGTTCTTGAGATCCCAATACGTGGTGTAGGCGGCAACGTAGCCCGCGGCAGACACTTCAAGCCCTACGAGATTTCTATTGCCTGGAGTGGCATAGGACGAGAGGTCGAACATGCCCCGTTCATTCGTGGTCACGTCAGCGCGCCCTACGGAACAAGGTGCCACGCGAATGTCGACGACACCCAGGTCGGTGCTTGCGACGCCAAGTGGAGGGGCTACCTACCCTTGGTCAGGGTCGATCGCGTTCGATCTCGAGAGTCGCTCCGCCCCACGTGGCCAGGGTCAGGTCTTCGACGAGAACGGCCAGCAGGACGTGAGAATCGGGGACTCGTGCCGAGAGCGTCCTCTCCAGCCCCTGAGCCATGGCGTCCTCCGCCGGCTCGAAGGTCTCGTGCCCGTAGCGCGTCTCTCCGCGAGCGCTTCTGCTCGCCCAGGAGATCCTGACGCTCCTCTCCGCCGAGGACGGCAGCTCCAGCGGCTCGAGCGCGACCCACAGCTCGCCGCGCCCGGGCTCGAACGACGCCGCGAGCGCGAGATCGCCGGTCTCGAGCATGCCGTCCAGGAGCCGGCGCAGCCGCAGCTCGGCGGTCGCCGGGGGCGTTCCGGAGCGGGCGTAGGCCGGGCACCGGACGTCGTAAGCCTCGCGCGACAGCTGCACCGCGATCTCGTGGAGCACCCCGTCGGGGGGGCCCGACACCTGGTAGGTCAACCGCGGACGGTGGTCGAGGGAGGCGAAAAGCTCCTCGAGGGAATCGAGACTGGAGATCATCCGGCCCGCGGTTGCCGCTTGGAGCAGCTCGAGAGGCTCCCGCGGGGCGACGAAGCTCGCCTCGACGAACGGGAACCGAGACGCGAGACCGGGATCGAAGGCGACGGCGGCGCGGGCTGTTTCCCGCGCCTGGGCGGTCTTGCCCTGCATGTCGAGGGTCTCGGCCAGATGGACCAGCGCCACCGCCTGCCGTTCGGCGGTCTTCGGGTAGTTGTAGTAGTGGTAGATCGCCTTGCGGAAGGCGTCCGCGGCCTCCTCGAGCTCCCCGGCTTCCCGGAGCGAGAGCCCGAGCTCGTCGAGGGCCGCGGCCCTCTTCTTGTTCCGATTCTTGTCCAGCCAGGTCTCGAACGTGCGCAGCTTGAAGAGGATCAGGAAGGGGCCGGAGGGATTGGCTACCAGCTGGACGCCGAAGCGTCCGACGCCCTGCGGCGGAGGGGGCGGCGCAATGGGGGCCACGATCCAGCCGTATGCGGCGAGCGTCGCCGCGAGCTCGGTGGCGGCATCGCGGAGCCCCGTGTCGCCCAGGGAGTCCTCCGCCAGCTCGACGCGCGAGGCGTAGAACCGAGCCGGCTCGAGATCGAAGCCGTCGGTGACCAGGAGGGCCAACCGCCGGGGGGTCTTCGGCTGCGCGCCGAGAAGAGAGTCCAGCGCCTCGTCGAGCTGCGCGCCGATTCGCCGCGACTCCGTTCGAATCGACCGCGCGGCCGCCCGACCCGGCCGCGAGTCCTGCGAGCCCGCCCCCCGGCGAACGAGAAAGTCTTCGCGCTCGGAGATCAGCTCGTTGCCACGGGAGGGCGCAAGGAAGATCCCCGACAGCGTCCGGTCGATGAGATCCACGTCCCGGCTCGGCGCCAGGGCGCGACGAGCGGTGGGGTCCAGCACCACGATCTCGACCTCGCCGAGCCGGCGCAGCTCGTCGGCCTGCTCGGCCAACGCCTGGGCCGCCCACCGCATGGTGTACGACGAGGCGAGCACGCGGTCGAAGAGCACCACGATGTGCCAGGGATCCGCGTCGGGATCGGTGCCGCGCTCGAGAGCGACGAGTGGCACGGGCTGGCCATCCCGAAGAACCGTGAAGTCGCCAGGAGCCAGGTCGCCGGACGGCACGGCCGTCTTGACAGGCTTGCCTTTCGGAGTCAGCTCGACGACCAGATCGACGGCCGTGACTCGCCGCTCGTCCGCAACCGGCTCACCCGACGGGGCCGCCTGATCGGCGGTGAGCACCCCGAAGGCGAGGAAGAGAGCGAGCCGGCGAGGCCAGGAGCGACGGGCAGAGCGGCATCGATGCACGCGCATGAACATCGGACCCCGAACGCTGCAAGAGAGAGGCCATTGCGCGTCGCGACGGCCGGCTCCCTGCTCGCGGCGCCGAATCCGCTGAACGGGGGCTCAGTCGTTCGGCGCGCCGTTGTCGATCCAGTCGACGAAGCGCTGGATCTCGGCGGCCGACAGCGCGGGCTCGCCGCGCGGCATCCGCCGGCCCTGGATGTCGGGGTCGTTGCGCAGCTTCTTGATCAGGTAGCTGTTGTCGGCGTCGTTGGGGGTCACCCGGTTGAAGGTCGGCGCCTGCTGCGACGGCACGTTGACCAGGTTGCCGTAGGCCGAGGCGGCCTCGAGCACCAAACCCTCCTTGGCGGTGCCGGCGTCGTGGCAGCCGAGGCTGGCGCAGCTCGGGGTCAAGAAGTCGGCCTGGAGCGAGGAGAAGGTGGAGCCGCCGCCGCCGCCACCACCGGTCACGCAGCTCGGCAGCTTCTTGAGGTCGCCCTTCTTCTTGACCAGGTCGACGCACAGCGTGATCGCCGCGCCCTGGGCGAGGTCCTCGCCGGCCGGCTCCAGGGTGACGGTCATCATCTCGCCGGCGGCGATGTTCTTCTTGATCCGGGCGCTGGCCTTGAACGAGCCGTCGCCGCCGAGGTTCAGCCGCACCGAGATCTTCTGGGAAACCTTGCCGGTGGCCTCGTCCGCCAGCTCGGCTTCGACCTTGACGCTCCCCGGCAGCTCGCCGCCGTCGGTGATGCGCCCCGAGATCTGGACGAAGTTCTTCTTGACCTTGACGTCTTCCGGGAAGGACGCGGTGTGGACGACCGTCGCCTCGCCGGCGGCGATCGCCTTGTCGAACTTGAAATTGAGACTGAGCGACTGAAAGAGCCCGGCGGTGAAGAGCGGCACACAGGCCACCAGAATCAGTCCCGCCGCGCTCCCTGCCGCCGCACCTAGAGCTCGCATTCGACCTGGCAAGTTCATCGTTCTCCTCCGCGTCGCTTAGCTGACTCTCGGCCGCGCCCGGGCGACCGGCGATTTCAACGCCGAGAATACTCGATCGACGACGGGATCGGCGCCGGCGTCACGCCCTCGGCGCGAGCGACCCGGCTACCAGCTCGGCGAGGTCGACCGTCTCCTCGACCGCCGCGTCGAGCATCATCTTGCACTCGGGGCACGCGGTGACCAGAGTGCGGGCGCCGGAGCGGGCGATCTCCTCCTTGCGCTCGACGTCGACCCGCCGCTCGACCTCCTGCTCGCGCATGAAGCCGGCGCTGCCGCCGCCGCAGCAGAACGAGCGCTCGCGGCGCCTCTCGAGCTCGACCAGCTCGCCGCCGGTGCGGCGAATGAGCTCGCGCGGCTCGTCGTAGACCTTCTCGAAGCGGCCCAGGTAGCACGGGTCGTGATAGGTCACCGGGCGCCCGGCGCCGCCGTTGGGGGCGAGCTCGATCCTGCCCTCGGCCACCAGCCGCGAGATGAGCTCGGAATGGTGCACCACCTTGGGCGCGAACCCCTCGTCGAGGGTCGGATACTCCCAGCGCATGGTGTGCAGGCAGTGCGGGCAGGGCGAGATCACGGTCTCGACCCGCTGGTCCTTGAGCCGCTCGATGTTCTCGCCGGCGAGAGTCTGGAACTGGAGCTCCTCGCCCTGGCGCCGCGAGTGGTGGCCGCTGCAGCTCTCCTCGGCGAGCACGCCGTAGCTGACGCCGGCATGCTCGAGGATCTGCTTCATCGCCTCGAGGCTGCCCCGAGCATCGGCGTTGTAGTTCCAGACGCAGCCGAGCCAGAGCAGGTACTCGCTCTTGCCGGCCTCGTAGAGCGGCAGCCCGAGCTCGTCGATCAGCTGGCGGCGGGCCGACCTCTGCGCCGAGAACGGGTTGCCGTACTTGTCGGTGGTCTCCAGGAACGCCGCCGCCACCATCCCCTTGCCGCTCGCCAGCGCCTGGGCGCGCTTGGCTCCGGTCAGCAGCTGCAGGTGCTCGATCCCCACCGGGCAGATGTTCTCGCACGCGCCGCAGCTCGTGCACTGCCCGAGCGCGGTCTCGCCGATGACGCCGCCCACCACCGCGGCGGCGTCGTCGCCGAGCAGCTTGCGGCCGGCCAGGATGAAGCCGCGCGGATTGAGCTCCTGGCCGCAGCTCGCGGCCGGACACTGCTCGGTGCAGCGGCGGCACTCGACGCAGGTGAGGAAGTCCATCCGCATCTTCCACGGCGCGTCGGCCATCGTCTCCAGGCCGAGGCTGACCTCCTCTTCGGACTCCGCCAGGGCGTCGAGGTCGAGATCGAGCGGCAGGAGCTCGCCCAGGCGGTGGGTGCGGAAGAAGATGTCGACCGGCGCCATCAGGATGTGGAAGTGCTTCGAGCGCAGGATCAGGTGGGGAAAGACCAGGATGATCAGCGAGTGGGCCCACCAGTTGAGCCTCTCGAACGCCGGCTCGGCGAGCGCGCCGTTGACGTAGGTCGCCATCAGCAGGAAGATCAAGAGCGCCACCACCCCCGAGCTGTACGACTTCGGGTCGGGCGAGATCTTCTTCATGAAGAACCGCCGGTAGGCGAGGCCCGCGATGCCCACGGCCACCAGCACCGCGCTTACCAGCAGGACGGCGCGGAAGGCGGGCAGCAGGCCACCGAACAAAGGCGCGAGGAAGGGGACCTCGAACGGCTCGAGGAAGTGGTCGGCGGTCTCGAACGCGAAGGTCAGGAAACCCAGGAAGACCAGCGCGTGCAGGGTGCCCGCCACCGGCCGGCCGCCGATGACGCGGGTCTGGAAGATCACCTCCTTGAAGGTGACCCAAAGGCGCCGGCCGATCCGGTCGGTGCGCGGCCGGTCGGGCTTGCCGGCGGTGACGTGGCGGATCTGGCGGGCGAGGTCGCGGCCGAAGACCGCCGCCGATACGGTCGCCAGGACGACCAGCAGGACCTGCTCCTGGAAACCGAAAGTCACCGGGCGGATGCTACCATCCGTTTCCCTTCGGATTCTCCGGAAGGAGCATTGGATTTGGCCGCCGATTCCGCTTTCCTGATCGCCACTCTGACCGAGCCTCCGTCGCCGGCGAAGCTCGAGGCGCTGGCGGCGAAGGCCGACGCCGTCGAGGTGCGGGCGGACCTCACCGGCGACCTCGATCCGGCCCTGCTGCGGGCCCACTTCGGCGGCCGGCTGATCTACACGCTGCGCAGCCGCGCCGAAGGGGGCCGCGACCGGGGGACCGGCGACGATCGCTGGTCGCGGATCGCCGCCGCCGGGGCCGCCTACGACCTGGTCGACCTGGAGGCGGCGCGCGACCTGGTGCCGCCGGTGCTCGCGGCGGTGCCCGCCGAGCGGCGGATCCTCTCCTGGCACGGGCAGGCGACCGAGCTCGACGACCTCCGGCAGCTGTTCGCCACCATGGCGGTCGAGCCGGCTCGTTACTACAAGCTGGTCCCAGAAGCCGCCAAGACCAGCGACGGGCTGCTGCCGCTGGCCTTCCTGAAGGGCGCCGGGCGCGACGACGTGATCGCATTCGCCTCGGGAGCGGCCGGCGGCTGGACCCGCCTGCTGGCGCCGCGCCTGGGGGCGCCGGTGGTGTACGGTTCCGCGGGCCCGGCGGCGGCGGCTCCCGGCCAGCTGTCGATCGACCGCCTGCGCGTCGACTACGGCCTGCCGGCCCTGCCGCTGGTGCGCGTCCTCTACGGCATCGCCGGCAACCCGGTGCGGCACAGCCTGTCGCCGCGGCTCTACAACCGGATGTTTCGCGAGCGGGGGATGCCGGCGGCCTACCTCCCGTTCCACATCGACACCTTCGGCGACTTCTGGCT